>NZ_JBFBIV010000077.1:0-41994 GCF_040702025.1 Streptomyces sp. NPDC088194
TCTTCAGAGCTGGCTTGTCGCGCCGTTCCCCGCGCCCCTGAGTTGGTGCGGCTCCTTCCGCGGAAGGACGGCCACCCTCAAGGGGCGCGGGGAACTGCGCGCTCAGCAGGCCACCGGGCTGCGGCCGGGAACAGAGCCGAACCACGACGGCGCACAGCCGAGGGGCGCTGGGGGCGCTCCCCCTCACCCCCCACCGGGAGGTGGTCCCTCGACCGAGGGGACCGGGGCACCCGGGGGGGTCAGTCGGCGAGGAGCTTGCGGGCGGCCGCGGTGATCGCGGGGGCGCTGACCCCTGCGGCGTCGAGCTGCTCATCGGGAGTCGCCGACCCCGGCATGGAGTGAACGGCGAGCCGCGTGAGCACCGGCATGGGATGCCCGTTCCCGAAGGACTCCAGGACGGCGTCGGCGAGCCCGCCCTCGGGGTGGTGGTCCTCGACGGTGACGAACCGCCCGGTCGCCTGCGCAGCAGCCCGCAGCGTCTGCACGTCGACCGGCTTGACGGAGTAGAGATCGATCACGCGCGCGCTGATCCCTTCGGCCGCCAGCTTGTCCGCGGCGCTGAGCGCCTCGTGCACGGTCACCCCCGCACCGATGAGCGTGACCTGGTCGTCGTCGCTCGCGCGCAGCACCTTGCTGCCGCCGATCGGGAAGGCGTCGTCGGGCCCGTAGATCACCGGGAAGTCGCCCCGGCTGGCCCGCAGGTAGGTGATGCCGCGCCGCTCGGCCATGGCCGTGACGAGCTGCACGGTCTGGTTCGCGTCGCACGGGTAGAGCACGGTGCTGCCGTGGATCGCGCGCAGCATCGCGATGTCCTCCAGGCCCATCTGGGACGGGCCGTCCTCACCGATGGCGACGCCCGCGTGGGTGCCGACCACGTTGAGGTCGGAGCGGGACACCGCGGCCATCCGCAGGAAGTCGTGCGCGCGGGTCAGGAACGCGGCGAACGTGGACGCGTACGGCGTCCAGCCGCACTTGCCGACGCCGACGGCCGCGCCGATCAGCTCCTGCTCGGCGATGTAGCACTCGATGTAGCGGTCGGCGTGGTCGGCGGCGAACATCTGCGCCTTGGTGGAGTCGCCGACCTCGCCGTCGAGGGTGACGATGTCGCCGCGCCGGTCCCCGAGAGCCGCGAGCGTCTCGCCGAACGCGGTGCGGGTGGCGACGCTGCCGCCCTTGTCGTACCGCGGCAGGGCGGCGTCCGGGTCGGGCGCCGTGCGCGGCGGCCGTACGACGTCGGGAGGTCCGGCGACCTGGACCCGCAGGTCACGGCGGCCGCCCAACTCGCGGATCGCGGCTTCGGCGTCGGGCAGCGGCTTGCCGTGCTTGCCCTCCTGGTTCTCCACGGCGGCCACGCCCCGGCCCTTGCGGGTGCGGGCGATGATCGCGGTGGGGGCGCCGCGGTTGCCGCGAGCGGTCGCCATGGCCCGGTCGACGGCGTCGACGTCATGGCCGTCGACCTCCACGGTGTGCCAGCCGAACGCCCTGATCCGCCGGGCGTACGCCTCCAGGTCCCAGCCGTGCCGGGTGGGGCCGCGCTGGCCGAGTCGGTTCACGTCGATGATCAGCGTGAGGTTGTCGAGCCCTTCCATCCCGGCCTGCTCGAACGCCTCCCACACCGATCCCTCGGCCATCTCGCTGTCGCCGCACAGCACCCAGGTGCGGTACGGCAGGTGGTCCAGCCGGGCGCCCGCCAGCGCCACGCCCACGCCGATCGGCAGGCCCTGGCCGAGCGAACCGGTGGCCACGTCGACCCACGGGATCTTCGGTGTCGGGTGGCCCTCCAGCCGGCTGCCGAGCTTGCGGAAGGTGAGCAGCTCGTCGTCGCTGATGGCGCCGGCCGCCTTGTACGCGGCGTACAGCAGGGGGGAGGCGTGGCCCTTGGACAGGATCAGGTGGTCGTTGCCGGGGTGCTCCGGATGGTCGAAGTCGTAGCGCAGGTGCCGGGCGAGCAGCACCGCGAAGATGTCCGCGGCGGACATCGAGGAGGTGGGGTGCCCGGAGCCGGCGGCATCCGCGGCCCGGACCGCGTCCACTCTGAGCTGCTGCCCGAGTTCGGCGATCTGCGCGTGGTCGAGCACGGTGTCCTGCGTGACGGTCGGGGGCATCAGGTTTCCCTTCTCGCGACGGTCCCCCTTCGTGCGGCTGCCCGGGCCCCTAGCACGTAAACGACTCCGCCGCAGTTGGGTGCGCCTTCGCCCCGCCGCCTGCCGGCGCGCCGGGCCCACCACCGACCGGTGGACCCTGAACCGGCAGGACAAGCCGACCGCGGGGTCAGGGGCACCCCAGCACGCGGTGGACGAGGGTGTCGCGCTCGGTCTGGGGGATCGCGGTCCAGCGCATTCCGCGAAGCGCACCCTCGAGCGCGAGCAGGGTGTGCGTGCAGGCGTCCTCCGGAAGCTCCGGACGGATCTTCTCGAAGGCGCGGCCCGAGCCGAGCCGGCGCAGTTCGCCCGCGTCGTCCACTCCGGCGCGGCGCAGCCGATCTGCGAGCACCGCTCCGATGTTCGGCAGTTGCTGAAGGGAGTCCACGTCGTGCCTCCGTACAAGCCGGTGGTGAAGGTGGTGTGAGGGAGCGTCAGGGACCGGTGAGGGCGTGTCCCGGGATGTCCGCTGGCGCCATCATGCACGCGCGGCGGTGCCCTTCCGGCCGATCGGCGGCTGACACGCCCGTGGTGGTCCCCCGCGCTGATGACCCCGGTCGGCCGCACGCCACACCGGGGGCTCCCTCACACCTCCAGGTCGACCACCACCGGGGCGTGGTCGGAGGCACCCTTGCCCTTGCGCTCCTCCCGGTCCACATACGCGTCGGAGACCGCCTTCGCGAACGGCTCGTTGCCGTACACGAGGTCGATCCGCATGCCGCGGTTCTTCGGGAAGGCGAGCTGGCGGTAGTCCCAGTACGTGTACGGGTGGTCGTACTTCAGCGGGCGGGGCACCACGTCGCTCAGGCCGGTGCCGCGCAGGGTGGCCAGCGCGGCGCGCTCGGCCGGCGTGACGTGGGTGGCGCCCTCGAACGCGGTGGTGTCCCAGACGTCGGCGTCGGCCGGCGCCACGTTGTAGTCGCCGAGGACGGCGAAGGGGCGCTGCCCCGCCGCGTCCCCGGCGACGGCGGCGGTCAGCGCCTCGAACCAGCGCAGCTTGTAGGCGAAGTGCGGGTGGTCGACCTCCCGGCCGTTCGGCACGTAGACCGACCAGACGCGGACCGGGCCGCAGGTCGCGGCGAGCGCGCGGGGCTCCGCCACGTCCTCGTACCGCGGGCCGTCGGGCAGGCCGTGCACCACGTCGGCCAGGCCGACCCGGGAGATGACCGCCACGCCGTTCCACCGCCCGGTGGCCTCGACGGCGGCCTCGTAACCGATCGCGCGCAGCTCGTCGTGCGGGAACTGCTCGGCGGTGCACTTGGTCTCCTGGACGCACAGCACATCGGTGCCGCTGCTCTCCAGCCAGGCCAGCAGCCGGGGCAGCCGCGCGGTGATCGAGTTGACGTTCCAGGTCGCGATACGCATGTGCCCCAACCTAGCCGCTGGGTACGACAGCCCGCCCGCACCCTCAGACGGTGGCGGCCTCCCCCGGCGCCAGCCGCAGGTGGTCGGCCCCGCCGAGGTTGCCGATCTGCATGTCGTAGATCGGTCGGGCGAGGTCGGTGAGCAGCGCGTCGTGCACGTCGACCGACCTGCGCGGCTTCACCTCGCGGACGTAGTCGATCACCTCGGAGATCTTGTTCCACGGCGCCATCACGGGCAGCAGCAGCGTGTCCACGGCGTGGCCGGGCAGCGTCAGCGCGTCACCGGGGTGGAAGACGGCGCGGTCGATCAGGAACCCGATGTTGGTGATCCGCGGGATGTCCGGGTGGATCACCGCGTGCAGTTCGCCGTGCACCTGCACGTCGAACCCGGCCGCGGTGAACGTGTCGCCGTGCCCCACGGTGTGCACCCGGCCCGGGAACGCCGCGGACACCTTCTCCGCGACGCTCGCCAGCGTCCACAGCTCCGCCGCCGGGTTCGCCTCCAGCCCGGCCCGCAGCCGGTCCTCGCTGAAGTGGTCCATGTGCTCGTGTGTCACCAGGATCGCGTCCACCCCGGCCACCGAGTCCGGCTCGCTGAACGCCCCCGGGTCGATCACCAGCGTCCGCCCGTCCTGCTCCAGCCGCACGCACGCATGAGATTTCTTGGTCAGCTCCATCCCCCCATCCTGCCTCGGAGGGACGCCTCGCCGCCCACCGCCACGGGTGACACCGGGCGACCCGCGGATGTCCAGGGGCGCTGGGCGTGCTCCCCCTGGCTCCGCCGGAGGGAGAACCGCGCGACGAACCGCCCACGAGCCGCGAGGCCCGGGCACGTCCGCGACCAGGCACCCCGGGCGGTCCCGTCACCCCTTGCCCGTGGACGTCTCCTGCTCGATCACCGAGCGCGCCCTGTCCACGGCCGCCCGCGCCGCGGGCAACCCGCAGTAGACGGACGTCTGCATCAGGGTCTCCTCTATCTCGGTGGGGGTCAGCCCGCCCCGTAGCGCCGCCCGGGTGTGGTCCGCGAGCTCCTCCAGCTGGCCGAGCACCGTGAGCGCGGTGAGGGCGACGAAGTTCCGGGTGCGGCGGTCCAGCCCGGGGCGGGTCCACGTCTCGCCCCACGCCCAGCGGGTGGCGAACGTGTCGAACCCGCTCCCGAACGTCTTCGCCCGGGCGACCGCCGCGTCGACCTCGGCCTCGCCGATCATCTCCCGGCGGATGCGCATGCCCTCGGCGTACGCGTCGGGCCCGGGCGGCGCGGCGGCGGGCGCGGGGACGCGCGGCTGCACCGGCGGCGGCGCGGGCGCGTACGGGACCGTGCCGGACGTGCGGTCGGCCGCCCACGCGGTCTCGAAGTGCCGTACCAGGAGGGTGCCGACGGCGGCGGGTTCCTCGACGGGCGCGAGGTGCCCGGTGCCGGGCACGACGGCGAGCCGCGCGTCGGGGATGCCCGCGACCAGCAGCCGGGCGTCGGCCGGCGGCGTCTCGGTGTCGTCGGCGCCGGCCACCACCAGCGTGGGCACGGTGATGCTGCCGAGCTGGTCGCGGATGTCGAACCCGGCGAGCGCCTCGCAGGCGGCGATGTAGCAGGCGCTGTCGGTGGTCTTCACCATCTGCACGGCCCACTGGGTGATCGCCGGCTGGGTGGTCCGGAACGGCCCGGTGAACCAGCGCTCGGGGGTGTTGGCGGCGGTGCGGTCCAGGCCGTTGGCGCGGACCACCACGCCGCGCTGCCGCCAGGTGTCCGCGCTGCCGAACCGGGCCGCGGCCGACACCAGGGCGAGCGCGGCCAGCCGGTCGGGCCGCAGCAGGGCCAGCCGGGCCCCCACCGCCCCGCCCAGCTCGCAGCCGGCGTACCCGAAGCTGTCGACCTCCTCGTCGTCGAGGACGGCCAGCAGCCGCCGGGCGAGGTTGTCCACGGTCGAGGCGGGCTCGGCGGGCGCGCCGCCGTGCCCGGGCAGTTCGTACCGCAGGACCCGCCAGTGCGCGGTGAGTTGCGGCAGTTGCCGGTCCCACATGTGCCAGGTCGAGCCGAGCGCGGGTCCGAGGACCAGCACGGGGGCGTCGTCGGGGCCGTCGAAGCGGTACTGCAACGGGGGTTGCAGGTCGTCGCGTTCGTCGTCCGCGTCCGGGGCAGTGCCACCGTCGTCGTCGGTCAGGCCGCCGACCCGGCCGCCGTACGGGGTGTACGTGGCCGCGCCGGCGTACGTGCCGAGCCGGTCGGCGGTCTCGTCGGTCACGTCGCTCATCGCCTCACGCTATCGAGTGAAGGGCAGGGCTCGGCAGGGGCCTCCCCCAAGGGCGGCACTCAGCCGCCCCCGAACCCGTGCTGGAAGTTGACGGTGGACACGACGTAGACCCGGGGGTGGTCCGGATTGGTCATGTCGACGGTGATGTTGTGGTCGGGTTTGTCGCCGGGGCGGTGCAGGCTGAGGCCCGCCCAGGTGCGGGGGATGGCGAAGTTCCAGCCGGCCGCCTTGGACTGGGCGGCCGTCATGGCCACCGCGCCGTTCCGCAGTGCGGCCCGGCTGGTGCCGATCTGGGCGAGGAAGGTGTCCAGGCCGCCGGCGGTGGTGACGAACTCGGCGTACAGCTCGCTGGTGTCCCAGGAGTTGGTCTCCAGGTTGCGGACGTAGCGCGAGCCGACCGGGACGGTCACCTGGTAGATCCGCTGCTGGAGCTGGGTCGGGTACACCTGGGTGAGCCGGCGGCCGGCCTGTTCGTGTATGGCGTCCTCGCCGCTGCCGCGGCTCTGCGCGGCGGACACCGCCACGTAGCCCATCGGCACGAGCACCAGCAGCGGCACCACGGTCCAGCGCACCCAGCGCGGCGGGTTGCGCGGCAGCCGCGGCGCGGCGGCGAACTCCGCCTCCGCTTCGGCGAGGTCGTCGACGGCGGCCGGTTCCGGGCCGCGGTGCTGCGATGTGGTCACGGTTGGGCTGCCTGCCGTCCGAGGGTGCGTCCGTACCGTTCGTAGCGCTCGACCCGGCGCCGGTTGGCCCGGCGGAATCGGCGGGCGACCAGCCGCGCCAGGTCCGCGGCGCCCACCATGCCCGCCTCCGGGCCGAGTTCGGCCTTGGCGATGCGCGCCTCGGGCCGGTAGCCGCGGCCGGTCAGGGTGCGCCGGAAGGCGTCCCTGGCCGGGGCGATCAGCAGGTCGTCCGCGGCGCTGACCCCGCCGCCGATGACGAAGCAGGACGGGTCGAGGGCGGCGGCGAGGTTGGCGATGCCGACGCCGAGCCACTGCCCGATGTCCTGGAAGAGCTCCACGCACATCGGGTCGCCCTCGCGGGCCAGTTCGGTGATCAGCGGCCCGGTGATGTCGCGGATGTTGCCGCCGACCCGGTCGTTGATGCCGTACGCCACCGGGGAGTCGGCGGCGGCCATCTCGCGGGCCTCGCGGACCAGCGCGTTGCCGGAGCTGTACTGCTCCCAGCAGCCGCGGTTGCCGCAGGCGCAGCGGTGCCCGCCGGGCACCACCTGCATATGGCCGAACTCGCCGGCCACCCCGTAGCGGCCGCGCTTGACGTGGCCGTCCTCCAGGATCGCGCCGCCGATGCCGGTGCCGAGGGTGATCATCACCAGGTCGGCCTCGCCGCGGCCGGCGCCGAAGCGCCACTCCGCCCACGCCGCGGTGTTGGCGTCGTTGTCGACCATGACGGGCACCAGCAGCCGCTCGGAGAGCCGGTCGCGCAGCGGTTCGTCGCGCCAGGCCAGGTGCGGCGCGAACAGCACCCGGGAGCGCTCGGCGTCCACCCATCCGGCGGCACCGATGCCGACGGCGTGCACGTCGTGCCGCTCGGAGAGGTCGAGCACCAGTTCCACGATGGTGTCCTCGACCACCTTGGGGCTCTTGGACTTGTCGGGGGTCTCGGTGCGCAGCGTCTCCAGGATGACCCCGTCGGCGTCGACCACCCCCGCCATCACCTTGGTGCCCCCGATGTCGATGCCGACGGTGGGCACGCGGGGCGCGGTCAGGTGCGAGCGGCGCTCCCTGCGGTCGCGCATACCCACGCTCTGCCAGACCGTGGCGCGCGCTGCGCCGCCGCGGTAGACGCGTTCACGATTGGCACTCAAGCGGTGATCTCCGGGTCGGGTGGGTCGGTGCGGGGGGCGGACGGAGCGGACGGGGCGGACGGGGCGGACGGAGCAGCGGAAGCCGGTGCAGCGGAGGGGGTCGGCGCGGCGTCCTCCGCTATTGTGCCGGTTCTCCTGGACCGGCTCAGCTCGTGGGTCAGTTCGTCGAGCTCGCTGCCGCCGGCCATCTCCCGCGTCAGCTCGTCCAGCGTAATGTCCTCCTTCAGGTGGCTGCCGGACATCGCGCCACGCTTGAGAAGGACGAAACGATCACCGACCAGGTAGGCGTGGTGCGGGTTGTGCGTGATGAGCACCACACCCAGACCGGCGTCGCGGGCCGCGGCCACGTACTTCAGCACCATCCCGGACTGCTTCACGCCGAGCGCGGCGGTCGGTTCGTCCAGCACCAGCACCTTCGCGCCGAAGTGCACCGCCCGGGCGATCGCCACGCACTGGCGTTCGCCGCCCGACAGGGTGCCGATCGGCTGGTCCACGTCCCGCAGGTCGATGCCCATCCGCAGCAGCGCCTGGCGGGTGGTGGTGCGCATCAGGGCGGTGTCGAGGCGGCGCAGCGGCCCGCGGCCCCGGGTCGGCTCCGAGCCGAGGAAGAAGTTGCGCCACACCGGCATCAGCGGCACCACGGCGAGGTCCTGGTAGACCGTCGCGATTCCGCGGTCCAGCGCCTGCCGCGGCGAGCTGTGCCGGACCTGCTCGCCCTCGATCGCGTACGTGCCCGCGTCGTGCGGGTGCAGGCCCGCGATGATCTTGATGAGGGTGGACTTGCCGGCGCCGTTGTCGCCGAGCACGCAGGTGATCTCCCCGGCGTGCACCTCCAGGGACACCCCGCGCAGCGCCCGTACGTTCCCGTAGGACTTGCTGACGTCGGTGAGCGCCACCAGGGCGCCGGGCGCGCCGGCGGAGGGGCCGGGGGCCTTGTCGTCGTCGACCGTGATCACTTGCTCGCCTCCGCCCGCCTGCGTACCCACACGTTGAGCAGGGTGGCGAGCAGCAGCATCGCCCCCAGGAAGAACTGGAACCAGTCCGGGTTCCACTGCGCGTACACGATGCCCTTGCTGGCCATGCCGAAGATGAACGCGCCGACCGCCGAGCCGATCGCGCTGCCGTAGCCGCCGGTCATCAGGCAGCCGCCGATCACCGCGGCGATGATGTACAGGAACTCGTTGCCGACACCCTCGCCGGACTGCACCACGTCGAACGAGAAGAGCAGGTGCTGGCCGGAGATCCAGGCGCAGAACGCGACCGCCACGTAGAGGCCGACCTTGGTACGGGCCACCGGCACGCCGACCGCGCGCGCCGCGTCCGCGTTGCCGCCGGCCGCGAAGATCCAGTTGCCCGCGCGGGTGCGCAGCAGCACCCAGGTGGCCACGGCCACCAGGCCCAGCCACCACAGGATGGTCACCTGGAGGTCGACCGAGCCGATCGTCCAGTGCGAGGCGAACAGGTCGCGGCAGGTCGGGAAGCCCTGCATGTCGCTGATCGACTTCGTCGCCACGGTGCCGCTGATCAGCTTGGTCAGGCCGAGGTTGAGGCCGGTGAGCATCAGGAACGTGCCGAGCGTGATGATGAAGCTCGGCAGCCTGGTGCGCACCAGCATGACGCCGTTGAACGCGCCCAGCGCCAGCGTGACCAGCAGGGACACCCCGACGCCGACCCAGGTGTTCGCGGTCATCTGGAAGCTGAACATCGACGAGATCAGCGCGGAGCTGGTCACCATCACGCCCGCGGACAGGTCGAACTCGCCGCCGATCATCAGCAGCGCCACCGGCACCGCCATGATGCCGATGGTGGACGACGCGTACAGCACGGTGCCCATGCTGGAGGCGCGCAGGAACGAGTCCGCGACGAACGAGAAGAACAGGAACACCGCGGCCGCGCCGACCACCGCGCCCAACTCCGGCCGCCCGAGCAGCCGTCGGGCCACCGACCTGGGCGCCAGCCGCTCGTCGCCGGCGCCTCCGACGACGTCCGGCGCGGCCGCGCGGGTGCCGGTCACCTGGTCCCCCGCTTCGTGTACGCCAGCAGCGCGTCCGCGTCGTCCTTGGTGACGATCTGCGGGCCGGTGAGCACCGGTTGGCCGCCGCCGAGGGTGTCCTTGTTGTAGCGGTACAGCCACAGCAGGTCCACCGCCTCGTAGCCCTGGAGGTAGGGCTGCTGGTCGACGGCGAAGCCGAGGGTGCCGTCCTTCAGCGAGGCGGCCACCTGGGCGTTGAGGTCGAACGTGTCGATCTCCGCCTTGGAGCCCGCCTGTTGCCTGGCCTTGGCGGCGGTCGCCGCGAAGGGCGCGCCCAGCGTCACCACGGAGTCGATCGACGGGTCCGCCTGGAGCTTGGCCTCGATCGCGGACTGCACGTCGGGCATGTTCGTACCGTCCACGTAGAGTTTGTCCAGGGTGCCGTGGAAGTTCGCCTTCACCCCGGCGCAGCGCTGCTCCAGGCCGACGTTGCCCTGCTCGTGCAGCACGCACAGCGCGTGCTTGCGGCCGCGCGTGTTCAGCTCGTCGCCGACCGCGTTGCCCGCGACCGTCTCGTCCTGCCCGATGTGGGTCAGCGCGCCGAACTGCTTCGACTGCTCCGCACCGGAGTTGACGGTGATCACCGGGATGCCCGCCTTCACCGCCTTCGCGACCACCGCCTTCATCGCGTCCGGCTTGGCGAGCGTGACGATCAGGCCGTCCACGTGCTGGTCGATCGCGGCCTGCACCAACTGCGCCTGCTGGTCGCCCTGGTCGCTGTTGGAGTAGAGGAACTTGATGTTGTCCTTCTGGGCCGCCTGCTTCGCGCCGCTCTGCACGATGTCCCAGAACGTGTCGCCGGCGCCGGAGTGCGTCACCATCGCGAACGTCCAGTGCGGGGTGTTCACCGCGGAGCCGTTCGCGGCGAGTTGTTTCGCCCGGTCCTCCGCGCGCTTGCCGCCGGTGGCGCTGCACCCGGCCAGGGCCGCCGCCGCGAGCGCCGCCGCGAGCAGCGCCCCGACCACCCGGCGCGTCCTTCGTTTCCCCCCGCGGTCGCCGCGGTCGCGTCCCGCCCTTGCCTCCGCCACGTGGCCCTGCCTTTCGCTACGTTCCCTGGTGCAGCCGGGATGGAAGTGCTGCGTGTGACCTTCCCGGCGGCCCAAGAATCCGTCAAGCCTCCGCGCACCCCGACCGCCGACCGGGCCCGGCCCGGGCGCCGTTCACGCGGCACGCGAGGGCGGCCCCGCGGGCGGACCAGGGCCGGCGGCGAGGACCGGGGCCCGCGGCACGCGGCTACGCCGGGACGCTCCGGCCGTACCACGCGAGGGTGTCGCGGAGCGTGGTCGGCAGCGGGCGGGGCCGTACCCCGAAGAACTCCTCGTAGGCCGAGGAGTCCATGATCTGCGCCTCGGTGTGCTGGTAGAACATCTCGGCGTACTCGGCCGCGAACACCTCGTCGAAGGGCCCGAACGGGCGGGCTTCGGGCAGCACCACGACGTCCAGCGGGCGCCCGGTCCGCTCGGCGAGGAAGTCGTGCACCTGCCGGGTGGTCCAGGCCGGGGCGGTCGGAAGGTGCCAGACCCGCCCGTCGGCGTCGTCGCCGGCCCGCTCGCCGAGGGTGGCGAGCCCGGCCGCGACCTCGCGGATGTCGGTGTAGCTGTGCGGCAGGTCGATGTCGCCCATGCCGACCACGGTCCCGCCGGTGAGAGCGCCGGGGAAGACCCCTCCGCCCAGCGAGGAGTTGAGCACCCCGGGCCCGACGAAGTCGGCGGAGCGGCCGATGGCGACCCGGGCCCGGCCGGCGCGGTGCGTGTCGAGGTAGACCGCGTCGAGTTCGGCCCGCATCCGGCCCTTGCGGCTGGTCGCGTTCCACGGCGTGTCCTCGGTCATCGGGGCGCCGCCGGTGGGCCCGTACGGGTACAGGGTGTCGAGCACGACCAGCCGGGCGCCGACCGCCTCGACGGCGCCGAGCACGGCGCGCTGGATGCGCGGCATCACCTCGACCTGGAGGTGGTAGCCGACGTTCACGCAGTGGTAGACGACGGCCGCCCCCTGGACCGCCCGCAGGGCGCCGTCGGCCGTGGACACGTCGGCGGTCAGCCGCGTGACGCCCTGCGGGGTGTCGCCGCCGCCGGAGCGGTCGACGAGGCGTACGGAGTGGCCGCGGGCGGCGAGTTCGGTGGCGAGGGTGGTGCCGGCGGGACCGGCGCCGAGGACGACGTGCGGGCGGTGCTGCTGGTGCGCGGCCATGAGGGTTCTCCCCTGCGATCGGGTCCGGTGGGTTCGTGACGGCGATGCGCGACGCACTCCGCGATACGAACTCGCTTCTGTTAGAGACTGTAACTCTTGCGATAGACACACGCAATCTCGTTCGCGATGGCCACTTGCTAGAGTGAGAGGCAGTAACAGAACTGCCCGTCGCCGTCCCCGCGCCCCGCCCCCTTCACGAGGAGTCCCGAACCCGATGCCACCGCAGGCCGCCACCCCCGGACCCCGCGCCCGCTACCGGGAGCAGACCCGCGCCGAGATCAAGGCGGCCGCCCTCGCCCAGCTCGCCGAGGGCGGCACCGGGGCGCTCGCGCTCGTGAAGATCGCCAAGGAGCTGGGGCTGTCCGGCCCGGCCCTCTACCGCTACTTCGCCGGCCGCGACGACCTCCTCGACGCCCTCATCTGCGACGCGTACGCCGACCTCGCCGGCGCCGTGGCCGACGCCGCCGCGACGTCCGCCGGTGCCGGCTCGACCCCGCGCTCCCGGCTGCGCGACCTCGTGCGCACCTTCCGCGGCTGGGCCGTCGCGCAGCCGCATCGCTACCTGCTGATCGGCGGCACCCCCGTGCCCGGCTACGAGGCCCCGCCGCAGACCCGCGAGCACGCCCGCGCCGTGCTCGGCCCCTTCGTCGCCCTGCTGGCCGGCTGCACCCCGCACCCCGCGCTCGGCCCGGTCGTCGCGGACCTGCGGGCCTGGGTCACGCGCGAACCCGGGGTCGAGCGGTGGCTGGAGACGTACCTGCCCGAGGCGTCCGCCGAGGCCGCCGCGGCTGGGCTGACCGGCGCCGTGCAGGTGTGGACCCAGGTGCACGGCACCGTCTCGCTGGAGGTCTCCGGGCTCTACAACGGCATGGGCCACGACCCGGCGGCCCTGCTCGACGCCCAGGTCGAACTCCTCGCGGACGCCCTCTCGCTGGCCTGAGCGCGGCGCCTTCGGACGTACGCCCCAGGTCCCGGGGCATCCTGTACCCGGGGAGGATGACGCCGGGGCACGCGGTACGGCATAACTGGAGCATGGACGAAGAGCGGGCCGCGGCCTACCTGGAGCACATCGGCGCCGAGCGGCCGGCGCGCCCCGACCTCGACGCGCTGCGCGCGCTCCACCTGGCCCACCTGCGCACGGTGCCGTTCGAGAACCTCTCGATCCACCGCGGCGAGGACATCGTGCTGGCGCCCGGCCCGCTGGTGGCGAAGGTCGTGGACCGCCGGCGCGGCGGCTTCTGCTACGAACTCAACGGCGCCTTCGCCGAGTTGCTGCGCGCGCTCGGTTACGAGGTGGAGCTGCTGACCTGCCGGTCCTTCGGTGACGGCGGCGAACTCGGCCCGCCCTTCGACCACATGGCGCTGCGGGTGCGCACGGAGGACGGCGCCGCGTGGCTGGCGGACGTCGGTTTCGGCCGGCACAGCCACTTCCCGCTGTCCTACGGCAGCCGGGCCGAACAGCCTGAACCCGGCGGCGTGTTCACGCTGCGCGAGGCGCCCGACGGCGACCTGGACGTGCTGCGCGACGACGAGCCGCAGTACCGCGTCGAGCAACGGCCGCGGGGGCTCGGCGACTTCGCCGCCACCTGCTGGTGGCAGCGCACCTCGCCGCTGTCCCACTTCCGCACGTCCCTGGTGTGCTCCCGGCTCACCGCCGACGGGCGGGTCACCCTCAGCGGGCGCACCCTCGTACGCACCGCGGGCGGTTCCCGGCAGGAACGCGAACTGCCCGGACCCGCGGAGGTGTTGGCCGCCTACCGCGAGCACTTCGGCATCACGCTGGACCGCGAGCCCGTGCTGGTGGCTGCGCCGGCGGGGTAGCGGTCCGGTCCGCGCTGCCGCTGCCGCCCGGACTCGACGCGGGTCGTACGGCCGCCCGCCGCACGGCCGCCCGCCGCACGGCCGCACGGCCGCGCGGGATCGCCTCAGACGTCCCAGGTGCGCCGCAACTCCGCGAAGAACGCGTGGAATCCGGGGAACGTCTTCTTCACGCAGCCCGGGTCGTCGAAGGTCGTGCCCGGGGTGCGCAGGCCCGCGACGGCGAAGCTCATCGCGATGCGGTGGTCGCCGTGGCAGGCGATCTCGACCGGTTTCGGGGTGCCCGGCGTGATCTCGATCCAGTCCCGGCCGGTGGCGACCTCGATGCCCTGCGCCCGCAGGTTCAGCGCGCACGCCTCCAGCCGGTCGCACTCCTTGACGCGGGTGTTGTAGACGTCCTCGATCCGGACCGGGCCGTCCGCGAACGGCGCGATGGCCGCGAGGGTGGGCATCGTGTCGGAGATGTCCCGCATGTTGACGGTCAGGCCGGACAGCCGCCCGGTCCCGGTCACCGTGGTGGCGTCCGCCGTGGTCTCGACCTCCGCGCCCATCCGGCGCAGCACCTCCACGAACCGCAGGTCGCCCTGGAGCGCGTCGCTGCCGAGCCCCGGCACGGTCGCGGTACGGCCGGACAGCGCGGCCGCGGCGAACACGTAGCTCGCGGTGGAGGCGTCCGGCTCGATCGGGTAGTCCTGCGCGCGGTAGCCGCCCGCGGGCACCACGAAGGTGTCGCCCTCGCGGGCCACTTCGACGCCGAAGCGGCGCATCATCGCGAGCGTGATCTCGACGTACGGCACCGACACGATGCCGGTCACCCTGATCCGCAGGCCCTCGGCGGTGAGCGGGCCGACCATCAGCAGCGCGGTCAGGAACTGCGAGGACAGGCTCGCGTCCAGGTCGATGGCGCCACCCTTGATGCCGTGCGCTTCCACCCGCAGCGGCAGGTGGCCGTCCTCCTCCTCGTGCACCAGGTCCACGCCGAGGCTGAGCAGCGCCTCGGTCAGCGGGGCGACCGGGCGGCGGCGCATCTGCGCGGAGGCGTCGAAGCGGAACGTGCCGTGGCCTGCGGCCGCCAGCGCGGGCAGGAAGCGGGAGGCGGTGGCCGCGTCGCGGGTGAAGACCTCCGCGTGGTCGGCCGCGGGGCCGGCCGGGCGACCGGTGATCCGCCACTCACGGGCGGTGCGCCGCACCTCGTAGCCGAGCCGGGTCAGGCCCTCGGCGAAGCCTTCCGTGTCGTCGGAGAGCAGCGGGTCCCGGAGCACGGTGACTCCGTCGGCGGCGGCGGCGAGAAACAGCGCGCGAGCGGTCACGGACTTGGAGCCAGGAACAGCGAGAACGGTCACCCACGTGATTCTATGGGCGCGCCCCCGCCCGTCCTGCCCTCGGCTACGCGCCACCACGGTGCCCGTCTCGCCGCCGACCACCGGCCAGTGACCGGCTAAGCGCGCAGTTCCCCGCGCCCCTCGGCTACGCGCCATCACGGTGCCCGTCTCGTTCCCGACCACCGGCCGGTGGCCTGCTGGTCGCGCAGTTCCCCGCGCCCCTGAGTACGTGCGGCTGCTCCGCAGCGCACAGCTCGCCGACGACGGCGAGCAACCCAAATCAGGGGCGCGAGGAACTGCGCGACCAGCCACCACGCACCCGCAAACAAGCAACGCACCACAAGAGCCACCCACCCAGGGGCGCGAGGAACTGCGCGACAAGCCACCACGCACCCGCAAACAAGCAACGCACCACAAGGCCCACCCACCCAGGGGCGCGAGGAACTGCGCGACAAGCGGGCCACCGGCCCGCGGACGGGACGGGGCAGCCACCCCGCAGGGGCCCGCCGGGAACGGCTCAGCCCCCGGAGGGAACCGTGTCGGCGAGCCGCTCCAGGAGTTCGGTGAGCCGCTTGGTGACGGTGGCGCGGTCGCCGTCGGTGAGGGCGGAGCCCATGCCTACCGCGACCGCGCCGGCCGCGACCCAATCGGGCGCCGCGCTGACCGTTATGCCCCCGATCGGCAGGAACGCCGCCTGCGGAATGATCGCGCGGACGTCCACCACCCAGTCCGGGGTGTAGGCGGTGGCGGGGTAGAGGGTCAGCGCGTCGGCGCCGAGTTCCATCGCGCGGACCGCCTCGGTGGGGGTCGCGACGCCCGGGAAGACCGGAATTCCGTAGCGGTGCCCGGTGCGCAGCACCGCCTCGTCGAGGTTGGGCGACAGCAGGAAGCGCGCCCCGGCCTCGATCGCCATCCGCGCGGAGACCTCGTCGAGCACGGTGCCCGCGCCGACCACCGCGTCGTCGCCGACCTCGCGGACCAGCGTGGTGACGGCTTCCAGGGCGAACGGCGTGGTGAGGGAGATCTCCAACGTGGTCAGTCCGGCCGACAGCAACGTGTCCGCGGTGGCGGCGGCCTGGTCGTAGCTCTCGCTGCGGATGGTGGCGAATACCCGCTGGGCCAGTGCGGCCCGGGTGATCTCCCAGCGGTACACGGCAGTCGGTCCACCTTCCTGCGTGAGTGCCGCACGCGGATCGTGCGGCACTGCGGGATACACGTGATCCAGACGCTACCCGCCGGGCGGCGCCGCGATGGGTCACGGCGGGCCACCTGTCACCGCACCGTGACATGAGAGGAGCATGAGACCCGAGATGCGGGCGGTCGGACCAGGGTCCGGGGCGCGCCCGGGCCGGGCCCGCTCAGCCGGCGTGCGTGGAGAACAGGCCCCCGGTCGGCCCCTGCTTGTCCCCGCCCTGCGCCTTCTTCAGCGCGTTGGCCAGGCCCTCGATGGTCATGGACTGGAGGATGACCTGACCGTTGCCCTCCAGGGTCGCCAGCGACAGCCCCTCGCCGCCGAAGACCGCGTTCATGATGCCCTGGCGGTTGAGCCCGCCGATCCGCTGCACTCCGTACTGGATGCCCTCCTCGAAGGCGACGATGCAGCCGGTGTCCACCTCGATCCGGCCGCCGAAGTCCGCCGGGTTGAGGTCGATGAAGTTGCCCGCGCCGGCGATGATCACGGTGCCGGTGCCGGTGAACTTCTCCAGGATGAAGCCCTCGCCGCCGCTCATACCCTGCCGGCCGCCGGCGAAGGCGATGCCGAACCTGACGCTCTCCTCGGCCGCGACGAACGCGTCCTTCTCCGCGAACCAGGCGCGCGAGCCGTTCAGTTCGAGCGCGCGCATCTCGCCGGGGAGCACCCCGGCGAAACCGACGGTGCCCTCGCCGCCGGCGGCGGTGAAGTACTGGAAGGCCAGCGACTCGCCGGCCAGGGCGCGCTGGCCGACCTGCATCGCGGTGCCCATCGCCTGGCGCAGCATCCCGCCCATGCCGCCGCCCTGCCCGCCGGGGCCGCCGGCGCCCTGCCGGCTGCCGTTGCCGGGGCCGCCGAGGCGGGTCTCCATGCTGACGTTGGCGGTCTTGAACAGGAACTTGCCCGCCTCGCAGTACACGGTCTGACCGGGGTCGAGGGTGCAGACGGCCATCTGCATGGCGTTGCCGACGATCTGCTGTCGAAGGGTCATGGGAGGACTCCTGAAGGGCGTGCGAGGTATGTACCGCGAAAAAGGTGCGAAACGGTGGCGAATCCGGCATTCCGCCGGACCCGCGGTGCGCCGGGCACCGACCCGTCAACGTACCGCCCGCGTGGTTCGGTTCCGCACCGGATCGCCGGAGGCGGCACCGGAACGTGACCCGCGGGCCGGTCCGCGGCCCGGCCCGCCCACCGCACCGCCCGGAGCCCCACCACCGTCCGGTTGCCCGCCCTGCGCCGGCAACCGCACCGGCCGCTCGCCGCCGGTTTCCAGGAAGCGGGCCAGCGGCAGCGTCGCCGCCCCCACGGTGACCGCGTCCGCGCCCAGCCGGCCCAGCTCGATCGACGTCTGCGCGCAGGGGTGGTGCAGCGAGTACTCCGCGGCCACCTCGCGCACCGACGGCAGCAGCCGCGGTCCGAGCAGCAGTCCGGCCCAGCCGCCGATCACGATCCGCTGCGGGTTGAACAGGTTGATCAGGTCGGCGATGCCCGCGCCCAGGTACTCCGCGGCCTCGGCGAGCAACTCCGCCACCTCCCGGTCGTGGTCGGCGGCGGCCAGCAGCGCGGCGAGCGCGGTCTCCTCGCTCGCCCCCCGCGGCGCGTTCGACCACCGGCCCAGCAGCGCCTCCGCGCCGACGTACGCCTCCAGGCAGCCGCGCGAGCCGCACCGGCAGATCCGGCCACCGACCCGCAGCGTGGTGTGCCCCCACTCCCCCGCGCTGCTGCTCGCGCCGTGGTACGGAGTGCCGTCGGCGACCACGCAGGCGCCGACGCCGGAACCGATCAGCGCGATCACCACGTTGCCGGAGCCGCGCCCGCCGCCGAACCACATCTCGGCCTGGCCCAGGGTCTTGGCACCGTTGTCGATGAACAGCGGCAGGTCGGTGCCGGCCCGCAGCAGCCGGCCCAGCGGCACCGCGTCCCAGCCGATGGTCTGGCCGTGCACCACGATGCCGTCACCCTCGCCGGGCGAGGTCACCCGCGGGTCGCCCTGCTCCACGATCCCGGGCACGCCGATGCCGACGCCCAGCACCTCCCGGTCGTCGATGCCGGCCTCGCGCACCACGGCCTCGATGCCCTCCAGGGCGAGCCGGACCACCAGGTCCACGTCGTGCCCGCTGTCGGACAACGGCAGGTCGGCGGAGGCGCGTTCGGTCAGCGCGAGGTCGAACAGCTCCACCCGCACCCGGGTCTCGCCGACGTCCACGCCGACCACGTAGCCGTAGCCGGGGGCGACCTGGAGGAGGATGCGCGGGCGCCCGCCGTCGGACTCGACCGCGCCCGCCTCCTCGACCATGCCGTCCGCGATCAACTCTCCAACGACGTTGCTGATCGAGCCCGCGCTCAGGCCGGTGTCCCGGCCCAGCTCCTGCCGGCTGAGGGGGCCTTCGAAATACAAATGACGCAGAAGCGATGCGCGGTTGCCGCGCCGCAGGTCACGCACCGTGCGCTTGGCCCGCTCAGCCATCTGGACTCCCTCCTGCCCCGCCCCGCTGGAACCTATCGCTGCACGGGGTCTTGACGCCACCTTTTCTCACAAGTTAAATCACGGCCTGAATTAAGGCACAGGCGCTGTTCACTTCCTGAAGCGATCCCACCCCTGAGAGGGAACCGTTATGCGCACCAACAGAGTCTTCGCGGCCACCGCCCTCGTGGCCGCGCTCGGCCTCACCGTCGCCGCGTGTGGTGGCGGCTCGGACAGCAAGGGCAGCGGCGACATCTCCGCCTCCCCCGGCAGCCTCAAGGGCCAGACGATCACGTACTGGGCGAGCAACCAGGGCACCAGCCTGGCCAACGACAAGCAGGTGCTCACCCCCGAGCTGAAGAAGTTCACCCAGCAGACCGGCATCAAGGTCAACCTCGAGGTGGTCGGCTGGGCCGATCTGCTCAACCGCATCCTGGCGGCGACCACTTCCGGCCAGGGCCCGGACGTGCTCAACATCGGCAACACCTGGTCCGCCTCGCTCCAGGCGACCGGCGCCCTGATGCCGTGGGACGCCAACGCGTTCGCCACCGTCGGCGGCAAGGACCGCTTCTCCGCCGCGGCGCTCGCCTCCGCCGGCGCCGCGGGCAAGGACCCGGCCGCCCTGCCGCTGTACTCGATGGCCTACGGCCTGTACTACAACAAGAAGGAGTTCGCCGACGCGGGCATCGCCCAACCGCCCACCACCTGGGCCGAGTTGGTCGCCGACGGCAAGAAGCTCACCAAGGACGGCCACTACGGCCTGGCCGTCGAGGGCGCCAACGGCGCGGAGAACATCCACCACGCCTTCGTGCTGGCCAAGCAGCACGGCGCCGACTGGTTCGACGCCTCCGGCAAGCCGACCTTCACCGGTGCGGGCAACGTCGCGGCGGTCAAGCAGTACGTCGACTTCATAGCCAGCGACAAGATCGCCGCCAAGGGCGACGCCGAGTACGTGCAGAACCAGACCATCACCGACTTCGCCACCGGCAAGGCCGCGATGATGATGTGGCAGTCGGCCGCGACCTCCATCAAGTCGCACGGCATGTCGCAGGACCAGTACGGCGTGGTCCCGGTCCCGACGCAGACCGCCGGAGCCACCGGTGACGCGGGCGTCACCTCCATGGTGGCCGGCATCAACGTCGCGGTCTTCAACAGCACCAAGCACAAGGCAGCCGCCGTGCAGCTGGCGAAGTTCCTCACCAGCACGCCGGAGCAGAAGATCCTCAACGGCACCTACGGCACGATCCCGCCGGTCACCGAGGCGCAGAGCGACCCCGCCTTCCAGACCCCGGACCTGAAGGCCCTCGCCGGCGTGCTCAGCAAGTCGGCCGCCCCGATGCCGCAGGTGGCCAACGAGGCGCAGTTCGAGAACCTCGTCGGTCCTGCGATCAAGAGCCTGTTCGCCGACGCCGCCGCCGGCAAGGCCGTCACGGACGACACCGTCAAGGCCGCGCTGCAAAAGGCGCAGTCGCAGATGCCCACGTCATAAGGATCGACACCCCTCCATGACTGCCACCGCCCCTCCCAGGCGCGCACCCGAAGCCGGCCCCGGCAGCGGCAAGTCCGCCGCCGGGCGCCGGCTAGGGCCGCGCCTCGTCGAACGGCTCCGCCAAGGCGGACTGCCGTACCTCCTCCTGCTCCCGGCCATCCTCGCCGAACTGCTGATCCACATCGTGCCGATGGTCTTCGGCATCGTCATCAGCTTCCGGGACCTGACGCTCTTCTACATCCGCCACTGGCAGACCGCTCCGTGGGCGGCGTTCGACAACTACAAGGCCGCGATCGAGATCCACCAGCCGATCGGCCAGGCGCTGCTGCACTCCTTCTGGGTGTCGCTGTCCTACACCCTGCTGTCCGTGGGCTTCTCCTGGCTGATCGGGATCGCCGCGGCGATCCTGCTCCAGGACGCCTTCCGCGGCCGGGGCATCCTGCGGGCCCTGTTCCTGGTGCCGTACGCGCTGCCGACCTACGCGGCGCTGATCACCTGGACCTTCATGTTCCAGCAGGACACCGGTCTGGTGAACCACGTCCTGCACGACCAGTTGCACATCACGTCGAGCAAGTCGTTCTGGCTGCTGGGCAACAACAGCTTCTGGGCGATGCTGATCGTCTCGGTGTGGAAGTCCTGGCCGTTCGCGTTCCTGGCGCTGATGGCCGGCCTGCAGAACATCCCGCGGGAGCTGTACGAGGCAGCGGCGATGGACGGGGCCGGTGTCTGGCAGCAGATCAGGAAGATCACCATGCCCTCGCTGCGGCCGGTGAACCAGGTGATCGTCCTGGTGCTCTTCCTGTGGACGTTCAACGACTTCAACACGCCGTACGTGATGTTCGGTCAGAGTCCGCCGAAACAGGCGGACCTGATCTCGATCCACATCTTCCAGTCCTCGTTCGTCAACTGGAACTTCGGCTCGGGCTCGGCGATGTCGGTGCTCCTGCTGCTCTTCCTGCTCGTGGTGACCGCCCTCTACCTGCTGGTCACGTCCAGGGGAAGGAGTGAATCCGATGTCTAGGTTCTCCGACCAGCCGTCCCCCATGGCGCGGCCGAAGTCCTTCCTGTGGACCCGGCGCATCGTGCTGACGCTGATCACCGCCTTCGTGGCGATCCCCGTCTACGTGATGCTCAGCTCGTCCCTGAAGAGCCTCCAGGACGTGCAGGGTTCCTTCCGGTGGATTCCGCACAGCCTGACGGTCCGCCCGTACATCGACATCTGGAAGACGATCCCGCTCGCGCACTACTTCGTGAACTCGGTGATCGTCTCGGTCAGCGCGACGGTCTTCTCGGTGGCGGTGGCGATCTTCGCCGCCTACGCCGTGAGCCGCTATCGCTTCATGGGCCGCAAGGTCTTCACGGTGACGGTGCTGTCCACGCAGATGTTCCCCGGCATCCTGTTCCTGCTGCCGCTGTACCTGATCTTCGTCAACATCGGCAACGACACGGGTGTCACGCTCAACGGCAGTCGGCTCGGGCTGATCATCACCTACCTCACCTTCTCGCTGCCGTTCTCCATCTGGATGCTCGCGGGCTACTTCGACTCGATCCCGCGCGACCTGGACGAGGCGGCGAAGGTCGACGGCTGCGGTGCGCTGGGCGCGCTGTTCCGGGTCGTCGTGCCGGCCGCCGTCCCGGGCATCGTCGCGGTGGCCGTCTATGCCTTCATGACCGCCTGGGGCGAAGTGCTCTTCGCTTCGGTCATGACCAACGAGAGCACTCGCACGCTGGCCGTGGGCCTGCGCGAGTACGCAACCGAGAACGACGTGTACTGGAACCAGGTCATGGCCGCCTCACTCGTGGTGAGTGTGCCGGTGGTCGCCGGATTCCTGCTTCTCCAGCGTTACTTGGTGGCCGGGCTGACCGCCGGCGCCGTCAAGTGACCCCACCGAAAGGTAACTCGTGAACGACCTGAGCGCTCTTCCCGCGGATTTCCTCTGGGGCGCGGCCACCGCCGCCTACCAGATCGAGGGCGCGGTGGACGAGGACGGCCGGACCCCGTCCATCTGGGACACCTTCTCCCACACCCCCGGCAAGGTCGCGGGCGGCGACACCGGCGACGTCGCCTGCGACCACTACCACCGCTGGCAGGAGGACCTGGGGCTGATGAAGTCCCTGGGCCTGGACGCCTACCGCTTCTCCGTGGCCTGGCCGCGGATCATCCCGCAGGGCTCCGGCGCGGTCAACCAGGCCGGACTGGCCTTCTACGACCGCCTGGTGGACGCCCTGCTGGAGGCGGGCATCACCCCCAACGCGACGCTGTACCACTGGGACCTGCCGCAGGCGCAGCAGGACCGCGGCGGCTGGCCCGAGCGGGAGACCGCCGAGCGGTTCGGCGAGTACGCGGCCGTGGTCGGGCAGGCACTCGGCGACCGGGTCAAGGACTGGGCGACCCTCAACGAGCCGCTGTGCTCGGCGTGGATCGGCCACCTGGAAGGCACCATGGCGCCGGGCTGGACCGACCTGACCGCCGCGGTGCGCGCGTCCTACCACCTGCACGTCGGCCACGGGCTGGCGGTGCAGGCGCTGCGGGCCGCGCACGGCGACCTGCGGATCGGCATCGTCAACAACCTCAGCCCCTGCCTGCCGGCCACCGACCGCGAGGCGGACATCGCGGCCGCCAAGCGGGCCGACGGCCACACCAACCGCTGGTGGCTCGACCCGATCCACGGCCGCGGCTACCCGCAGGACATGGTGGACCTGTACGGCGTCGAACTGCCGGTCAAGGACGGCGACATGGAGTCGATCGCGGCTCCGCTGGACTGGCTGGGCCTGAACTACTACTTCCCGCAGTACATCACGGACGACCCGACCGGGCCGGCGCCGCAGGCGAAGATGGCGTACCGGCCGGGCGTGCCGCGCACCGCGATGGACTGGGAGGTGGACGCGGACGGCCTAGAGTCGCTGCTGGTCCGGCTCTCGGAGGAGTACGGCGCCCGGAAGGTCTTCGTCACCGAGAACGGCTCCGCCTACCGCGACGTGGTCGGCCCCGACGGGCAGGTCGACGACCCGGAGCGGGCGCAGTACCTGGAGGACCACCTGGCCGCCTGCGCCCGCGCCGTCAAGCGCGGGGTGCCGCTGGCCGGGTACTACGCCTGGTCGCTGCTGGACAACTTCGAGTGGGCGTACGGCTACGACAAGCGCTTCGGTCTGGTGCACGTCGACTACGCCACGCAGAAGCGCACCATCAAGGGCAGCGGGCGGCGCTACGCCGACATCGTTGCCGCACACCGCCGCAAGGCACGCCGCGCGGCCTGACCAGCGGTACGACCCGAGGACGCGCCCGTCGGACCTCCGACCGGCGCGTCCTCGTCGTCACCCGAGCCGGTGCCGCCCCTCCGCGCCGATCGCCGGCACCTCCGGCACGGCCGGGCCCGGGGCTGCCGCTCCGGTCAACTCCGGTCGGACGGCCGCTCGATGAGCCGGCCGGCGGGGTTCCGCAGGGCTCGGGCGGGGCCGGCGGCCGGGGCGCCCGCGGCCGTTCCCTCGCCGGGACCGGCGGCGACCAGCCGGCCGCGCAGGTAGGTGGCGCGGACCACGCCGTGCAGGGTGCGGCCGGCGTACGCGGTGATCGGGTTGCGGTGGTGCAGCCGGGCCGGGTCGACGGTGAAGGTCCGCTCCGGGTCCAGCACGGTGAAGTCGGCGTCGCGGCCGACGGCGATCGCGCCCTTGACCGCGTCGAGGCCGGCCAGCCGGGCCGGTCCCGCCGACATCCAGCCGGCCACGTCGGAGAGCGTGTGCCCGCGGCGGCGGGCCTCGGTCCACACGGCGGGCAGGCCGAGTTGGAGCGAGGAGATGCCGCCCCAGGCGGTGGCGAAGTCCCCGGTGTCCTTGTGCTTGAGGTCGATGGTGGAGGGCGAGTGGTCGGACACCACGCAGTCGATGACGCCGTCGGCGAGCGCCTGCCACAGCACGTCCTGGTTGGCGGCCTCCCTGATCGGCGGGCAGCACTTGAACTCCGTTGCCCCGTCCGGGACTTCCTCGGCGGTGAGGGTGAGGAAGTGCGGGCAGGTCTCGACCGTCAGCCGTACTCCGTCCCGCCGGGCGGCGGCGATCAGCGGCACCGCGCCCGCCGCGGACAGGTGCAGGATGTGCACCCGCGTGCCGCGCTCCGCGGCCAGTTCGATCAGCCCGGCGATGGCGCGTTCCTCGGCGGCCGGCGGCCGGGAGGCGAGGAAGTCGGCGTACTTCGGGCCGCCGCGCAGCGGGGCGCCCTCGATCAGCCGCGGGTCCTCGGCGTGCACGATCAGCAGGCCGTCGAAGCGCGCCAACTCGTCCATCGCCTCGACGAGTCGGGCCCGGTCCAGGTGCGGGAACTCGTCCACGCCGGAGGGCAGCAGGAAGCACTTGAAGCCGAAGACGCCCGCGTCGTGCAGGGCCTTGAGGTCGGCGGTGTTGCCGGGTACCGCGCCGCCCCAGAAGCCGGTGTCGGTGTGCACCCGGCCGCGGGCGGCGGCGCGCTTGACGTCGAGGTGCGCGGCCGTGGTGGTGGGCGGCACGCTGTTGAGCGGCATGTCCACGACGGTGGTGATGCCGCCGGCCACGGCGGCCGCGGTGGCGGTGGCGAAGCCCTCCCACTCCGCGCGGCCGGGGTCGTTGATGTGCACGTGGGTGTCGACCAGACCGGGCAGCAGCACGTCGTCGCCGAGGTCGGTGCACCGGGCGCCCGGTGGCAGCGGCGCGTCGTACGGCAGCACCGCGGTGATCGTGCCGGCCGCGAGGACCACCGCCGCGGGCCGCTCGCCCTCCGGGGTCACGACGCGCGTCGAACGCAGCACCTGCTCCTCCACCACACGGCCTCCGTCATCGAGAATTTCAACGTTCTGTTGACGGCCATGGTGGGTATCGTTCCCCGGGACGTCAAGGGCGGTAGGATTCCACAGAGCGAAAACCACCTTCCGCCAGCGGCGGGTGCCGGGGTGCCGCTCCGGTCCGGACCGGCCGCGCCGGAGCGTCCGGGCGGCCCGCCGCGAGGGTCCACCACGAACGAGGGGAACGTACGTGCCTGCTGACCGCACCGGAGGCGTCCAGTCGCTTGAACGCGCCTTCGACCTGCTGGAGCGGATGGCCGACGCGGGTGGCGAGGTCGGGCTGAGCGAACTGTCGGCCAGCAGCGGGCTGCCGCTGCCGACCATCCACCGCCTGATGCGCACCCTGGTGGACTGCGGCTACGTCCGCCAGCAGCCGAACCGGCGGTACGCCCTCGGGCCCCGGCTGATCAGGCTCGGCGAGAGCGCGTCCCGGCTGCTGGGCACCTGGGCCCGCCCGTACCTCGCGGAGCTCGTCGAGGCGACCGGCGAGACCGCGAACATGGCGCTGCTCGACGGCGACGAGGTGGTGTACGTCGCGCAGGTGCCCTCCCGGCACTCGATGCGGATGTTCACCGAGGTCGGGCGGCGGGTGCTGCCGCACTCCACCGGGGTCGGCAAGGCGCTGCTGGCGCAGGTCCCGCCGGAGCAGGTGCGGGCGCTGCTCGGGCGGACCGGGATGCCGGCGGCGACCGAGCACACCATCACCGACCCGGACGCGTTCCTCGCCGAACTCGACCGTATCCGGGGCCTGGGCTACGCCGTCGACGACAACGAGCAGGAGGCCGGGGTGCGTTGCCTCGCGGTCACCGTGCCCGACTCCCCCACCGCCGCGGCCATCTCCATCTCCGGTCCGGCCGGGCGGGTCACCGAAGCGGCCACCGACAAGATCGTGCCCGTACTCCAGGACGTGGCACGGCAGTTGGCGCGGGCGCTGGCGACCTGAGAGCGGACCGCGCCCGGCCGCCTGCCGGACGCGGGGTGACGGACCGCCTGCCGAGCGCGGGAGTGACGGACCACCCGCCCGACGCGGGGGCGACAGACCACCCACCGAGCACGGGGTGACAAACCACCAACCGAGCGCGGGGGTGACGGCCGCGGAATTCCGCGTCGGCGCCTCCGTCGTCAGGGGCGCGGCGGGGCGATCCGTTCGACGGCCTCGCGCAGCGCGTCGAGCGCTTCGGTCAGCGCGCTCACCGAGCCGATCGCCGCCACGACCAGCAGGAGCGAATGGCGTAACCGCTCGGAGTCCACCGAGCCGGGCGCCCGGTCCACGGCACCGGCCGCGCGGGCGAGTGCGTCGAGTTCGACCTCGGCGACGGCCCGGTCCGGCAACATCGGCCGGTACGTGATCAGTTCGCGGCGCATACGGCCGACCGCCTCCGCCAGATCCGCGCCCGGCCCGCTGCCGACCGCGGCTCCGCGCCCGTTCTCGAGCACGTGCGACTCCCCCACCACCACGGACAACCCACCCTCGCGTCGGACTCCACCCGGGCGCTTCCCCGCCACGGCTCGCCCCGGGGCGGATCAGTTAACGCGACATCACCCTCGTCGCGCCACTCCGTCGGCGAAATTCGCGCGGATTCCGGTACCCGGCGCGGAACGCTCCGCCACCTCGTGCCACACCGTGAGGTCCAACACCGCGACCGGATGGGCGGCCTGACGGGTCGGCAGTTGACGGAACGTCACCAGCGCGGTGACCGTGCCGTCGACGGACCGCACGCACAGCCGCGCGCCCTCGCCGAGCGAGTCGGCGTTCACCGAGTTCACCCGGACCGCGTCGGACGACCGGCAGGCGGCGGCGGTCGCCGGGCTCGCCGCGGGGATCAGGGCGAGCGTGTCGCGGGAGCGGTCGGCGGTGAACGCGGCGGCGTCGCCGGTGAACCCGAAGTCCCCGCTGTACGTGCCGGAACTGACGGTAGGCGGGTCGCCGCGCAGTGACATTCCGTCGCCGGCGGGCAGGTGCAACTGCTGGTACACGAGGCCGGTCTCCGGCGGCGACCCGGTGGCGCCCCCGCCGGGCGGCTGCGACGTCGGCGAGGGCATCGTGGGCGAGGGCATCGCCGGTGCGGAGGGGGACGACGGCGAGGGCGACGACGGCTGCGGCGCCCCGGCCGCCGGCGGCTGGGCCCCCACGGTCGGCTTGCCGCCGCCGTCCCCCGAGGACAGCGCGACCGCGGCGGTCGCCACGACCGCGAACCCGGCGACCGCGGCCACCACGCCGACCGCCTTGCGCTTCTTCCTCGGCAGCGGCAGCGGCACATGGACGTACGGCGCCCGCGGCCACTGCTGGGGGTGCCAGAGGTATCCGCCGTGCTGCGGCGGACCCGGTGGGCCGAGCGGACCGGGCGGGCCCGGCACCTGCGCGTGGGCGTGCTCCGGCGGGCGGCCGGCCGGAGCGGGCCCGGGCCACGGCTCCTCGGCGCCGGGCGCAGGGGCAGGAGCAGGGGCAGGTGGGGCCTCCGGCGCGGGCCGGTGCGGGGGCTGCGGCGGGTGGGGCGGCGACACGGGCGCGGCCGGGTGCGCGGCGGGGGGCGCCGCCGCCGGCGGCTGCGCGAAGTGCGGCGGGGGGATGGCCGGGAGGATCGCGGCGAGCAGCGGGGCCGGCAGCCAGGAGACGGGGCGCGACTCGGGAGCGGCCTGCGCGCACATCGTGGTGATCTGCGCGAGGGAGGGTCGTAGCGCGGGGTCCTTGATGAGGCAGCGGGTGACGATCTCCCGTAGCTGGCCCGGGAGTTCGTTCAGATCGGGCTCGGCGTGCTGGACCCGGGAGCCGTCGCCGAAGGGTGCGGAGCCGATCGAGGCGTACGCCGCTATCTGGCCGAGCGCGAAGACGTCCGTGGCGGCCCGGGCCGGTTTGCCCGCGGCCTGCTCGGGCGAACGGAAGGCGGTCGCCTCACCGACCTCGGCCGGACCGGCCTCGCGTGCCGCCCCTTGCGCGGAAGCGCGTCCGGCATCCCCCGACTCCCCCGCGCCGCCCGCGCCTTCGGGCCCGTCCGTACCGGCCTCGCCCGTACCGTCGGCAGCGGAACCGGCGGCACCGGAACCGGCAGCACCGGAGGCGGCATCAGCGGAACCGGCGTCCACGCCGGCCACGTCCACGCTGCCCGCGTCGGCGTTCCCGGCCTCCTGCGCGACCCACGCCAGTCCGTGCCCCTTCACCCGGGGCCCGTCCCCCGCGAGCAGCACGTGCGCGGGCCGCAGCCCGCCGTGCACCACACCCGCGTGGTGCATCGCCTGCAACCCTTCGGCGAGCGCGGCGACCAGCCGCAGCACGACCCCGGTGGGCAGCGGTCCCGCGCCCTCGACGGCGGCGCGCAGCGACAGCGAGGGCACGTAGCCGCAGGCGATCCAGTACCGCTCGCCCTCCCGCCCGCTGCCGAGCACCGGCACCGCGCGGGGTCCGGGCACCCGGGCCGCGGCCTGCGCGTCGTGGTGGAAGCGGGACGCGAAGCCGTCGGCGGCGGTGAGTTCGGGGCGGATCACGGTGAGCGCGACCGGCTGCCCGCCCGGCTCGTACGCGAGGTAGGTGGTGCCGGCGGCACCCGGTCCGTCCGCGCCGAGGCGCGCGCCGATCCGGTGCCCGGAGACCGTCGCCGGATCGTCGCCGGCGAGCGGTGCGAAGACCGGGCCGCGGAAGTCCGGCCCGAGGTCCTGACCGAAGTCCGGACCGGTGTGCGCTGGCCCCATCAGTCCCCTCAGTCCCCGTTCCTCACCTGGCAACCGCCCCACCCGCAACACGGCCCGACGATACCGGAACACGCCACGCCGAAGGCGTCCTGTTCCAGTGCCGTGACACGCGCGGTATGCAGGAAGTATGAACTCTCATGGCGAGGTGGCCGGACTGCTGCTGGCGGCCGGTGGCGGTCGGCGGCTCGGCGGCCGGCCGAAGGCGCTGCTGGCCTACCGGGGGCGGCCCCTGGTGGAGCACGCGGTCGCGGTGCTGCGGGCGGGCGGCTGCGACCAGGTACACGTGGTACTGGGCGCGGCGGCGGAGGAGGTGCGCGAGCGCGCCGACCTGGCCGGCTGCGTGCTGGTGGACAACCCGCACTGGGCGGACGGCATGGGCTCCTCGCTGCGCGCCGGGCTCGCCTCGCTGGCCGCCTCGGCGCGGCTGCCGACCGCGGCGGTGATCGGACTGGTGGACCAGCCGGGGGTGCCGGGCGCGGCGGTGGCGCGGGTGATCGCGACGGCGCGGGAGGCCGACGACCTGCCGTCGGCGCTGGTCTCGGCGGTGTACGGCGGGCGGCGGGCGCACCCGGTGCTGTTCGGTGCGAGCCGCTGGGCGGGGGTGGCGTGCAGCGCGGGCGAGGACCGCGGCGCCCGGACGTATCTGCGCGAGCACGCCGAGCAGACCGTGCTCGTCGAGTGCGGGGACATCGGCGATCCCGCCGACATCGACACCCCCGCCGACCTGCGGCTTCTCGACTGAGGGGGGACGGCGCCGGGCGGCGGGCGCTCGGCTGCGCGAGGACGGTCCGGGGCGGCCCGACGGCGGGTCGACGGCGGGTCGAGGCAGCGGTCCGGTGCGTTCCGGCGGCGGCGCGGGCAGCGGGCGCGGGCGGCGGGACACCGGGCGGACCGCGATCCGACACTGCACGGCGTGCCACAAAACGTTGAACTTCCGCACAGCGAAAACTATGCTCCACCTTGCAGAAGCGAGCGCGCTCCGGCGCGCCCCGGCACCCCGTGCCACCCTTGCTCTACGGAGGAGTGACCCGCATGTCAGCAAGCGCGCCGTCCCCGGCCGTCGTCTCCGAGGCCGCCGGGCCCGTACCCCGCTCGGAGGAGGTGCTGACCCCCGAGGCCCTCACCTTCCTCGCCGAGCTCCACCGGCACTTCGCCGCCCGCCGCGACGAGTTGCTCGCCCTCCGCAAGGAGCGCCGCGCCGAGATCGCCCGCACCGCTGCCCTCGACTTCCTGCCGGAGACGGCGCACATCCGCGACGGCGACTGGCAGGTGGCGCCTGCCCCGGCCGCGTTGCAGGACCGCCGGGTGGAGATCACCGGCCCCACCGACCGCAAGATGACGATCAACGCGCTCAACTCCGGCGCCCGGATCTGGCTCGCCGACTTCGAGGACGCCTCCGCCCCCACCTGGGAGAACGTCATCGGCGGCCAGATCAACCTGATCGACGCCTACGAGCGCCGGATCGACTTCACCTCCCCGCAGGGCAAGAGCTACGCCCTGAAGGACGCGGCCGAACTGGCCACCGTCGTGGTGCGCCCGCGCGGCTGGCACCTCGGCGAGCGGCACCTGACCGTCGACGGCGAGCAGATCCCCGGCGGGCTGGTCGACTTCGGCCTGTACTTCTTCCACAACGCCCAGCGCCTGCTGGACCTCGGCAAGGGCCCGTACTTCTACCTGCCGAAGACCGAGTCGCACCTCGAAGCCCGGCTGTGGAACGACGTGTTCGTCTTCGCCCAGGACTACGTCGGCATCCCGCGCGGCACCGTCCGCGCCACCGTGCTGATCGAGACCATCACCGCCGCCTACGAGATGGAGGAGATCCTCTACGAGCTGCGCGAGCACGCCTCCGGGCTCAACGCGGGCCGCTGGGACTACCTGTTCTCGATCGTGAAGAACTTCCGGGACGGCGGCGCGCGGTTCGTGCTGCCGGACCGCAACGCGGTGACGATGACCGCGCCGTTCATGCGCGCCTACACCGAACTGCTGGTGCGCACCTGCCACAAGCGCGGCGCGCACGCGATCGGCGGCATGGCGGCGTTCATCCCGTCCCGGCGCGACCCCGAGGTCAACAAGGTGGCCTTCGAGAAGGTCAAGGCGGACAAGGACCGCGAGGCCGCCGACGGCTTCGACGGCTCCTGGGTGGCCCACCCCGACCTGGTGCCGATCGCCCGCGCCTCCTTCGACGCGGTGCTGGGCGACCGGCCGCACCAGAAGGACCGGCTGCGCGAGGACGTGCACGTCACCGCCGCCGAACTCATCGACATCGCCTCGCTCGACGCCCGCCCGACCTACGAGGGCCTGCGCAACGCGGTCCAGGTCGGCATCCGCTACATCGAGGCGTGGCTGCGCGGTTCGGGCGCGGTGGCGATCTTCAACCTGATGGAGGACGCGGCCACCGCGGAGATCTCCCGCTCGCAGATCTGGCAGTGGACCAACACCGGGGTCGTCTTCGACAACGGCGAGAAGGCCACCCCCGAGCTGGCCCGCCAGGTCGCCGCCGACGAACTCCTCGCGATCCGGGACGAGATCGGCGAGGACGCCTTCGCCGCCGGGAAGTGGGCCGAGGCGCACGACCTGCTGATCCGCACCGCGCTCGACACGGAGTACGTCGACTTCCTGACCCTGCCCGCCTACCAGCGGCTGGTCGGGTAGACGCGTGCCGAACCCGGAGGTGCGCGACACGAGGGAAGGACGCGACACGGTGGAGATACGCGACGCGACGGCCGCGGACTGGCCGCTGATCTGGCCGTTCCTGCACGGGATCTGCGCGCGGGGCGAGACGTTCAGCTACCCGGTGGACCTCACCGAGGAGGTGGGCCGCGGCTACTGGATGCTCACGCCGCCCGGCCGTACGGTCGTGGCCGTCGCCGGGTCGGGCGCGGTCCTCGGCACCGCGAAGATGAACCCGAACCAGATGGGGAACGCGGCCCACGTCGCCAGTGCCAGCTTCATGGTCGACCCGGAGCACTCCGGGCGGGGCGTGGGGCGGGCGCTGTGCGAGGAGGCGCTGGCCTGGGCGGCGGCGGCCGGCTACCGCGGGATGCAGTTCAACGCGGTGGTGGCGTCCAACACCCCCGCGGTGCGGCTCTACCGGTCGCTGGGTTTCGAGGTCATCGGCACCGTGCCCGAGGGCTTCCGGCACCTGCGGCTGGGCTACGTGGGGCTGCACATCATGTACAAGTCGCTGGAGCCGTAAGGAGGTTGGGCGCTCACGGCCGCCGGCCGGGCGGCCCGCACCCCGGGCCGGCTCACGGCACAGGCCGGCTCACGGCACAGGCCGGCTCACGGCACAGGCCGGCTCACGGCACAGCGCCCCCGGGCACCGGCGATCCGGATCGGATCTCCGGGCCCGGGGGCGCTGTCGCCGGGGCCTGTTCAGGACAGGGCCCGGCCACCGGTCGGGGGCCGTCCCTCCCCGACCGGTCGTCTTCACCGGTGCCGGCCGCCATGGCGCCGCGACCCGCGCGGCGCGGCGCCGACCGGCCGAACCGCCGGGGCGGTCAGGCCAGTCCGGCGATGTGTGCGAGGCGGCGGGCCTCGCTGCGGGTCAGCTTCGCGATGGCGTCCTCGTCGACCCGGGTGAGCCGGCCGTCCTCCACCACCGGGCGGCCGCCCACCAGCGAGAGGGTGACCGGGGCCGCCGCGCCGAAGACCAGCGCCGCGACCGGGTCGGCGATGGACGCGTGCCCGATGCCGTCGAGCTTCCACAGCACCAGGTCGGCGAGCTTGCCGGCCTCCAGGGAGCCGATCTCCGTTGCCCGGCCCAGTACTTGGGCGCCGCCGTAGGTGCCCAGCCGCAGCGCCTGCCGGGCGTTGAGCGCCTTCTCGCCGCCGCCGAGCCGGTTGATCAGCAGCGCGTTGCGCAGTTCGGTGTGCAGCTCGCCGGACTCGTTGGAGGCGGTGCCGTCCACGCCGAGGCCGACCGGGACGCCCGCGGCGAGCATGTCCGGCACCCGCGCGATCCCGGCGGCCAGCCGGGCGTTGGAGGACGGGCAGTGCGCCACTCCGGTGCCGGTGCGGGCGAAGGCGGCGATGTCGGAGTCGTTCATGTGCACGCAGTGCGCCATCCACACGTCGTCGCCGAGCCAGCCGGTGGACTCGAAGTAGTCCGTCGGGCCCATGCCGAACAGCTCGTGGCAGAACTTCTCCTCCTCCACGGTCTCGCTGCCGTGGGTGTGCAGCCGCACCCCCTTGCGGCGGGCCAACCGGGCCGCCTCCCGCATCAGTTCGGTGGAGACGGAGAACGGCGAGCAGGGCGCGGCAGCGATCTGCAGCATCGAGCCGAAGGACGCGTCGTGGTGGGTGTCGATCGCGGCCTCGGTGGCCAGCAGCGCCTCCTCGGTGCTCTCCACCGCGAAGTCCGGCGGCAGCCCGCCGTCGGACGTGCCGCGGTCCATCGAGCCGCGGGCGGCGGTGAAGCGCACGCCGAGGTCGGCCGCGGCCCGGATCTCGGCGCCGAGCAGGTCGCCGGCGCCGCGCGGGAAGACGTAGTGGTGGTCCATCGCGGTGGTGACACCGCCGCGGACCATCATCGCCAGCGATCCCGACGCGGCGGTGTGCACCATGGGTTCGTCGATCCGGGCCCAGGTCGGGTACAGCTCGACCAGCCAGTTGAACAGGTTGCTGTCCTGGGCCAGGCCGCGGGTGAGCCACTGGTAGAAGTGGTGGTGGGTGTTGACCAGGCCGGGGGTGGCCAGGTGCCCGGTGCCGTCGATCCGGCGGGCGACGTCGGCGAGTCCGGCGGGCGCGGGTCCTGCGCCGACCGACTCGATGACGCCGCCGGCCACGACGACGTGCCCGGAGTCGTACTCGGTGCCGTCGGCGTCGACGGTGGCGATCGCGCAGTTCTCGATCACCAGGCGCGGGGCCGGCCGCGCGGGGTCCTGCTCGGTCATGGTGTCCGCCTCTCTCAGTCCGTCACCGGGATCGCGGCTTCGGCGCCCTCGCGCAGCACGGTGCCCTCGATGAGGCCGTACGGGCGGTCGGCGGCGTAGTAGACCTCGTTGTCGTTCTTCAGGCCGAACGGTTCGAGGTCGACCAGGAAGTGGTGCTTGTTCGGCAGCGACAGCCGTATCTCGTCCACGCCCGGCGTGTGCTCGATGACCCGCGCGCCCATGCTGTACAGGGTCTGCTGGAGCGAGAGCGAGTACGTCTCCGCGAACGCGGCCAGCAGGTGGCCGCGGACCCGCGCGTACTCCTCCTCCCAGGCCGGCGCGGGCTGGTCGTCGCCGCTCCAGGCGAACCGCCAGCGGGCGTTGACCTCGGTGGCGAGGATGCGGTCGTAGGTCTCCTTCAGGGTGGTGTAGTCGTCCTTGACGTAGCCCCAGAACTCGGAGTCGGTCGAGTTGAGCACCACCATGTCCTTCAGGCCGGAGATCACCTGCCAGCGCTCGCCGTCGTAGCCGACCTCGGTGGTGCGGGTCTCGCGGGCGTCGCGGACGAAGGAGTGGCCGCGCTCCGGCGGGCCGATCCGGTCCCAGGAGTACTCCTCGACGCGGATGCGGGCCCGGTGGATCGAGTCCTGGCTGCTGACGAAGTGCCGGGCCAGGTGGATCGCGAAGGTCTCCGCGGACTCGACGCCGTGCTTCTGCGCGAAGGCGTAGACGGTGTTCTTGGTGGCGTCGGTGGTCAGCACGTTGGCGTTGGAGCCGGAGAGGTGGACGGCGTCCATGGCGCCGGACAGCGCCACCGACACGTTGAGGTCCTTCAGGTGGTGGGTGTCCCCGTCGCGGACCACCCGGACCACCCGGACCTCGGCCTTGCCGTACTGGTTCTGGCCAAGGCGGGTGAGGCGGGCAGGGCTTGTCTCTGCGGTCATCGCTAGCTCCCTCGGTATACGGAGTAGCCGAACGGATTGAGCAGCAGCGGTACGTGATAGTGCTCGCCGGGTGCGACCGCGAAGACGATCGCCACCTCCGGGAAGAACACTCCGCTGTCCCTTGGACCGGCTCGGTCCACGCGGGGGGCGTCCTGCTGGGCCTCGGCTTGGTGGGTGAGGTAGGGCTCCACGGCGAAGCGGAGCCGTACGTGCGTGGTGTGCTCGGGCGGGTCGGGCAGGTCCTTGCAGCGGCCGTCGGCGTCGGTGGCCGAGGCGCCGTGCGCGCTCCAGGGCGCGTCGGGCCCGGTCCTGACGGACAGTTCGACGCCGACGCCGGCCGCGGGGCGCCCGACGCTGGTGTCGAGGATGTGGGTGGACACCGAGACGGGGTGCCGCGGGGCGGCCGGGCCGGTCCCGTCCGCCGCCGCGCCGGGCGGGCCTGCCGGGGTCGCCGGGTCCTGCGCTGCCGTCATGCCGGGTCCTCCTCGGTGCGGCGGGTGAGCCTGATCCGGTTGATCTTTCCCAGTTCGGCACGGACGATCTCGCGTTCGGTGTCCGGGTCGTTGCCGATCCGCTCCTTGAGGGCGGCCAGCATCTGCGCCCCGGTCAGGCCGGTGGCGCAGATCAGGAAGACATGGCCGTGGGCGTCCTGGTAGGCGAGGTTGAGCCGGAGGAGTTCGGCCCGCTCGCTGTCGCCGACCCCGCGCTGCTCGCGCGCCGACGTCGGGTCGCCCGGGGTGGGGCGGCCGATCGGCGGATGGCCGGACATCGCCTCGCCGAGGTCGGCGGCGGTGAGCGCCGCCATCGCATCGTCGCTCGCCGCGAGCAGGTCGTCGAGGCGGGCGTACGGCCGTCCGGCGGACACCGCCGCGCCCCAGGCCCGGCTGGCGCACACGTCGTGCAGCAGGTCGGCGGCGGCGCGGTCGGGGGCCGCGTTGAACCGGGCCAGGCCCGGCGAAGCGCTGGTTGTCACCCCCGCAAGCTACGAGCCGCCGCGCGCGGACGTCAACAGTTTGTTGAAAAACTTCTGGCCGCGAACACGGCTCGCAGCGCGGTCACTTCGGGTCGCGGGCCGCGTTCTCCCTGTTCAGGTAGTTGTACACGGTGAAACGGCTGACCCCGAGGGCCGACGCGACGGTCTCCACGCCGTGTCGCACCGAGAACGCGCCGCGCTCCTCCAGGATGCGCACCACGGTCTGCTTCTCCTTGCGGCCCAGCTCGGCGAGCGGGCCGTGCCGGCGGCGCAGGTCGGCGAGCAGGTGGTCGAGCGAGTCGGCCAGATGCGGCAGCCGCACCGCGACCGCCGGCTCGCCCTCCCAGCTCAGCACCACGTCGTCGCCGCGGGCCTGGTCGGGCGGCAGCGCCCGCCCGCCCATCGCGTCCACCAGCGGCTGCACGGCGGCGACGAAGGCGTGCCGCTGCGCGTCGCCGCTCACCGCGGCTCCTCGCCGAGCACGCTGACCTGGAGCGAGATACGGGTGGCACCGGCCGCCGCGGTACGGCGCAGCAGCTCCGCGACCGCCTCGACCACCGCGTCCTCGGTGCCCTCGGCGGTGTTGCCGAACGGGCCGACGTCGATCGCCTCCAGCGTCCCGGCCCCCAGCACCTCACGCGCCGCCAACGCGTGTGCGGGCGGCTCCTCCAGGTCGAACGGCTCGGTGGTGAACTCCAGCCTCATTCTCACGACGGCCCCCACGGTGGCTGCGGCTTCTTCTGCCCTCCACCGCGGAGGGCGACTCGCAGGCGACCTTAACCGACCTGGGGTCCGCCGTCCGGCCCGGCGAGGTGGGCCGCCGCGGCGACCGCCATCGCCCGGATGCCGGTCACCAGCGTCAACCGGGCGTGCGGGCGGAAGCGGGCGGAGTGGTTGCCCGGCACTTCCGCCAGCCGGCGCTCGGCGCTGTCGCCGGCCGCCGCCCACTGGCCGGGCCCGACGCTGCCGAGCATCCAGTAGCCGGTCGCGACGCCGGCCACGCCGTGCAGATCGACGCCCGCCGCGCCCAGCAGCGGGAAGTCCTCGGTCGCCGTCGACGGCTGCCAGCGCGCGACCCGGCCGGCGCCGAAGGCCGCCTCGTGCGCCTGCCGCAGCCGCGCGGCCACGCCCGGGTCGCTCGCGGTCACCGCCGACCCGGACAGCTCCCGGAGCTCCGGCGGCCGCTCGGCCCCCGCGGCGGCGGCCTCGGCATGCGCCATCCGGGTCACGGCCGCCAGGGCGCGATCCAGGGTGGCCGGGGCGAAGGCCCGCAGGGTGACCTCCATCGTGGCCCGGTCCGGGATGACGTTCCCGGCGCCGCCCGCGTGCAGCGCGCCCACGGTGAGCACCAGCGGCTCGCCCGGGCCGGTCTCGCGGGACACCACCGTCTGGAGCCGCCCGACCAGCGCCGCAGCGGCCACCACCGGGTCCACCGCCAGCTGGGGCGCCCCCGCGTGCCCGCCGCGTCCGTGCAAGACGATCTCCACCGTGCGGCTCGCCGCCAGCAGCGGCCCGTCGCCGTGCGCCACCATCCCGGCGGGCAGCGGCACCGTGTGCTGCGCCAGCACCACGCCGGGGGCGGGGAAGCGCTCGTAGAGACCGTCGGTGAGCATCGCGGCGGCGCCGGTCAGCGTCTCCTCCGCGGGCTGGCCGACCACCACCAGGGTGCCGCGCCACCGGTCGGCGGCCTCGGCGAGCACCGTGGCCGCGCCCGCCGCGCACGCCAGGTGCGCGTCGTGCCCGCAGGCGTGCATCGCCGGGGCCGGATCGCCCACCGTGCTCGCGTACGGCAGCCCGGTCTCCTCGCGCAGCGGCAGCGCGTCCAGTTCGGCCCGCACCAGCACCACCGGGCCCGGGCCGTTGCGCAGCACCCCGACCACGCCGTGCCCGCCGACCCCCGGGGTGACGTCGTACCCCGCGCCGGACAGCCAGCGCGCGAAGCGGTCGGCGGTGCGCCGCTCGGCGCCGGACAGCTCGGGGTGGCGGTGCACGTCGGCGTAGAACCCGGCGGCCGGCCCGAGCACGTGCGCGGTGGCCTCCTCGAACGTCTCCTGCGGGCTCAAGTGGCTCTCCTCGCACGGCAGTCGGGCGCTACGGCGGAGCGGACGGCGGGCAGCACGCAGGTGGGCAGCCGGCCGGTGGGCAGCCGGCCGGCGGGCAACGGGCCGGTGGGCAACGGTCCGGCGGACCTTGCGGCGGGGGCCGGTTCGGGGCGTGCCAGCGAAGTGACAGCGGTCGGCGGGCGGTTCCGCCAGTGGACGCGCGTAGAAAGGACGCTGCGGCCGCCACGTGGCCGGGCCCGCTGTCGACGAGAAGGAGTCACCATGGTTGACATCTCCAAGCTGGACACGCCGCTCGCCTCCCTTGCCCAGGAGATCCTGGAGCTGGAGTCCGAGACGTTCGAGATCACCGACTACTCCGACGCGAGCGAGGTCATGCTGGGCTCCTCCACGAGCTGCTCCAGCACCAGCACCTGCTCCAGCACCACCAGCACCACCAGCTGCACCGCCTGATCGTCGGGGCCGACACGGGGTCCGCGCGCCGGGAACACCGGCCCGCGGGCCCTTCCGCATGATTCGGTTGCCGCGCAGTCACGTCACGGCCCCAGCCGTCCTGGCGGCCCCGACGCTCCCGACAGCCCTACGGGAACGGGTGCGGCACGGCGCGCACCTCCTCCTCCGCCAGGTCGCCGTCGCGCATCCCCGCCCGGCGCTGGGCGGTCCGCAGCCGCGGCATGGTCAGCGCCCGCTGCCGGGTCCAGCCGAAGTCGATCGGCAGCAGCCCGGGCGCGATCGTGCAGACCGTGCGCAGGCCCAACCTCCGCTGCTCCGCGGTGGTCTGGTCGACCACGATCACGTCGGACCCGGCCGCGGCCAGTTCGCCGGTGCACCACAGGACGTCCTCCCGCAGGTCGAGGCCGCGTGGCCGGCGCCGTTCCCAGCCGTCGTAGGTCTCGGCGAACGTCCTGGTCACCGGCGGCTCCAGGTAGCCGCGCACGTGCTCGCGCATCCGCGGCAGCCCGAACAGCGCGGCGTGGTCGGGAAGTCGGCGCACCAGCGTGAAGTCCTCGGCCATCGCGGCCAGTTCGGCCGGCCGCTCGGCGACCTGGCGGGGCAGGTGCGGCAGGTAGGTGAGGATCTCCGAGACCGCCGACTCCACCGAGGCGAGCGGGTCGAGGGCGGCCCCCGCGGCGAACGCGAACGTGCCGGGCCCGCCGTCGCGCCGCACCGCGAGCCCGGTGGCGACCGGCACCGGCAGGTCGATCCGGTTGTCGTAGACGTGCACGTCGTAGCCGCACAGGGCGGCCCGGTCGATCATCGCGCGCAGCACCCGGCTGTCGCACGACGCGAGGTCGATCTCCGGCAGCGGCGCGTTGCCGTACCAGCCGAGCAGGAAGGCGTCGCGCTCGATGAGTTCGAGCAGTCCGAAGAGGATCGCCTCCTCCAGGCAGCTTCCGATCGCGCAGCCGTTGGAGCACTCGTAGACGAAGTCGTCGGCGGCGGTGCCCGCGCTGTAGTACGCCAGCCGGGCCGGCACCAGCACGGGCCGGTCGTCGCGCAGCGAGTGGCCGTACACCCACGGGATCGGCCGGCCCGGGTCGAAGGGGTGCACCATCGGGTCGTCGCGGTAGGTCCGCGGCGCGTACAGGCCGCAGTTGCGCGGGTCCAGGGCCGGCTCGCCGCGTGCGGCGAGGTCGTCGAGGGACGCGACGCGCGGCGCCGTACGGTCCCGGCGGTGGGTGCCCGCGTACCGCTCCAGGCCCTCCAGGAAGGCGAGTTCACGGCTGGCCGCGAAGGAGTTGGCCTGGCCGCTCCAGGTCACGTCGGTCAGTCCGGCGTAGCCGCGCATGAAGACCGAGCCCGCGACGGGGGCGGTGGTCGGCGAGGTCACGTCGTTCCAGGTGCCGGCGCCGAGCACCCCGCAGACCGGGTTGGCCAGCGCCTCGGTCGGCAGGGCGTACGACTCCGGGGTGCGCAGCCGGTACCGGTCGGCGGCGGGCTTCGGCCGCGGTGAGATCCCCGAACCGCCCCGCTCGCCGGGGTGGGGGGACGACGCCGGTCCGTGGTGGGCGCACAGCGGGTCGGCGAGCAGCGGCACCGTGTGCGGGCGGCCGGTCTCCAGGTCGTGCCGGGTGACCCGGGCCAGACCGTCGGCATGGGGCGGCCTGGGGGTGGCGACCGCCCACACGTACAGCGCCCACACGGCGTCGACGGTGCAGTCCGGGAGCACCGGCCAGCGGCCCGCCGCGGTCAGGCCGCTCCGCCCGGCCTCCAGCGCCTCCCGCTCGGTCCGGGTGCGCAGCCGCTGCCAGCGCACGGCGAGGCAGCAGCCGCAGGCGCCGTCACCGCCGGGCCGAGGTTCGCCGGCGTGCGGCGCGGTGGCATCCGGCCCCGCGCCCCAGGGGCCGACCAGCACCGCGTCCGGGGCCAGGTGCACCGTCGCCGCGGCCCGGCGCCGGGCCTGCTCGGGCGGTTCGGGGTCGGGCCGCAGCAGGTCGTGGCCGCCGATGACGGCCACCGCGGGCGCGGGCAGCCCGGCAGCGGCGGCGCGTGCCGCCAACTGCCGTTCCAGTTCCCGCCCGGCTGCTTCGATGCCCGGGGCTGCGGCCCACGCGGCGGCGGGGAGTGCTGCGGTCGGGGCGGTCATGTCCGGTTGCTCCAACGGAAGACGCGGGCCGCGATCAGCCCGAACAGGACGGTGAATCCGATCAGGCCCGCGCAGTCCAGGGCGTAGCGGCCGAGCCCGTCGCGGCCGGCGAGCACGTCGGTCAGCCCGTGGTCGAGGAAGCGCAGCGGCAGCACCCAGGAGAACGCCTGTATCCAGCCCGGCAGCAGGTCCGCCGGATAGAACGCGCCGGACAGGAACGCCATCGGCACCATCACGAAGTTCGCGATCGCCGCGACCGCCTCCGGGGTGTTGGCGAGGCTGCCCACCACCAGGCCGAGCGCGAGGAACGCGGCCACGCCGAGCACCAGCAGGGGCAGCGCCAGCGGCCAGTCGCCCGCCAGGTGCAGCCCGAACACCGGCAGCACCGCCACCGCCGTGAACAGCACCGCCTGGCACAGCCCCACTCCGACCGCGACCGCGAACCGCGACCCGAGCACCGTGGGAAGCGGGGTCGGGGTGCGCCACACCAGCCGCAGGATGTCGTCGCGCCGCCAGTGCATCAGCGCGAACGCGGGCCCGAACAGGGCCGCGTTGCCGACGCCCCACGACAGCACGCCCGGCGCCACGTAGTTGATGTACGGCAGTCCGCCGTCGACCTTCTGGCCGCGGAAGAGCAGCCCGAACACCGCCAGGAAGACCAGCGGGAAGGCGAAGGTGAAGAAGACCGTGGTCCGGTCGCGGACGGAGGCGAGGAACGCGGCTCTGGTCAGCGCGGCATAGGCGGTGCTGCGGGTGCCGCGCGTGCTGCCGCCGGGGGTGGGGCCGGGGGTGGGGCCCTTCGAGGTGCTCGGGTCGGTGGGGTCCTTGAGGTCGGCGGACTCGTCCGGGTCGGTGGGGGTGCTCGGTGTGCTCGGTGTGCTCGGGGTCGTGGCGGTCATCTGCCCAGCTCCGTTCCGGCTCCGGTCAGCCGCAGGTAGGCGTCTTCGAGGGTCGCGGTCCTGGTCCGGATCGCGTCCATGTCCACGAAGGCGCCGACCGCGACCAGCACCCGGTTGGCCACGCGGGTCTCGATCACCACCTCGCCGCCCTCCACCAGCACCCGGTCCACGCCCTCGATGGCGCGGGCCTGGTCCGGGGTGATCCGGTCGGCGGGCACCAGCAGCCGGGCCGGCGCCGCGAGCGACCGGACCAGGGCGGCGGGGGTGTCCAGCGCGGCCACCCGCCCGCCCGCGATGATCGCCACCCGGTCGCACAGCGCCTCGGCCTCGTCCAGGTAGTGCGTGGTGTAAACGATGGTGCGGCCCTGGCCGCGCAGTTCGCGCAGCAGCCCCCACAGCGACCTGCGGGCCTCCGGGTCCAGCGCGGCGGTCGGCTCGTCCAGGAAGATCAGCTCGGGGTCGTGCACCAGCGCGGTGGCCAGGGCGAGCCGCTGCCGCTGGCCGCCGGACAGGTCGTCGACCCGGCTGCGGGCCTTGGCCGCCAGCCCCACCGACTCGATGGCCCGGCCGGCCGCCGACCGTTCCAGGCCGTGCAGCGCGGCCACGGTCTCCAGGTGCTCGACCGCGGTCAGCCGGGTGAAGAACGCGGAGGTCTGCGTCTGTACGCCGATCCGCCGCAGCAGCGCGGTGCTGCGCGGCCAGGGCGACCGGCCGAGCACCTCGACGGTGCCCGCGTCGGCCTTCCGCATGCCCTCCACGATCTCCACCAGCGTGGTCTTCCCGGCGCCGTTCGGCCCGAGAATCCCGAAGAACTCGCCGTGGCCCACCGTCAGCGACACCCCGTCCAGGGCACGCACCCCGTCGTAGCTCTTCGTCACACCGTCCAGCACCACAGCGGGTGGTGACGGGTCGTCGGCTCTGTTCATACGGCCTTTCTCTCGCGTCTGCGGGGCGGGTACGGGGCTGCTGGGTCCGCCGTCCGGGCCGGGCCGGGCGGGCGCCGCGGCGGCCGGCGCCGAAGGGCCGCCCGGGTCGGGGTCGGCAGCGGTCCGCGTGGCGGACGCGCGCCT
>NZ_JBFBIV010000078.1:0-41668 GCF_040702025.1 Streptomyces sp. NPDC088194
GTCACCGGGCCCGCCGGGCTGCGCGAGCTGCTCGCCCAGCCGCCCGCCGAGGTGGTGCGGATCACCAGGGTCCCGAACCGGGCCAGGGCGCGGCGGAGGTGAGCGCGATGGTCATCGTGCCGTCGCTGCCGGTGTGGGCGAGCGAGCCGGTGGCGGCCGGGGCGTCGCCGCCCGTGCTGCCGGAGCCGCCGGAGGTCCCGGAAGTCGTGCCGGTCTGGGTGGAGTTCTGGTTGCCGCCACCGGTGCTGCCGGAGCCGCCGGTGGAGCCGGTGCCGGTGCCGGTGGAGGCGCCTCCCGGCACCTTCACGGTGAAGGCCGCCTTGTTGTTGTCCAGGTGGGTGTCGTACGGCGGCGTGCCCAGGTCGGCGAGCTGCGCGACCACGGTGCCGCTGGTCGTGGCCGGGGCGTCGGCGTCCACCTTCACCTTGAAGGTCAGCTTCTGCGTGTGCCCGCTGTCGAAGATGCCGTCGAGGTCGCACGTGTACTGCGGAGCGCCGAGCGCGGGATCGCGCGTGCCGTTGTCCCACGGGACGCACCCGGCCGGCACCTGCGTGGCGGTGGTGCCCTTGGGGATGTCGACCATCACCGTGAGCTGGTCGTCGTACGTGTACCGGTTGACGGAGGCCGGCCCCAGGTTGGTGGCCGTGGCGGTCAGCGTGGCCGTGTCGCCGGGCTTGGCCGTGGCGGTGTCACCGGTGAGGGCGATGTCGGCGGTGTTGGCCGCGTAGATGCTCTGCCGCCCCTGCCGTCCCTGCTGATCAGGGTCGCCCGGCCGCGCGTTGCCGTCCGGTACGAGGGTCAGGTCGCCGGCGCTGGTGCTCTTCGGCGTCGTCGGCACGCTGCTGGAGGTGACCGTCGGCACGTAAGTGAAGATCTCGTAGAGCGCGGACTTCTTCACGTCGAGCTTCAGCGGCGTGGACAGCCGGTACTTCTTGCCGGGTTCGATCGGCGTGGAGAAGTGGCATGTCGCGACCGTCGCCTCCCACTTCCCGGCGGCGTCGGCGTAGTCGCAGTTCGGGAAGTGCGTCGCGAAGGACAGGCCCGGGGAGATCGCGAACCGGTAGTCCGTGGTCGCGGCGGTCAGCGAGCCGATGTTGGCCACGGTGAGCGGCTTGGTCAGGGTGGTGCCGGGCTTGACGTGGTCGATCTGCGGGAGGCTGTTGACGGCCAGGTCGACCGAGCCGACGCTGACCTTGACGGTGAAGGGCGCGATCGTCACGCCGGACGCGGTGGCGTTGATGACGGCGGTGCCGCTGGCGCCGAGCTTGGCGTCCGGCTTGGCACTGATGTCGACGATGCCGCCGCTGCCGTGCGGGCCGACGTCACCGCCGGGGAAGGTGCACAGGCCGTTGACGCAGTAGTCGTCCGTGGTGGTGGCGAACGAGCTGATGCCGGTGATGTCGACGGTGACACGCACGTCGTGAAGGGTGCTGCCCTTCGAGTCCAGCCCCCAGCTGACCTGGCCTTCGCCGTCGTCGGGCACCGCGAGCCCGACCGGCGTCCTGGCGGACAGGGTCGGTGCGGACCCGTCGTCCGCGTGGGCCGAGCCGGTGGTCAGCGCCCCTCCGAACAAGGTGACCGCCATCGCGGCCAGGGTGGCCGCCCATCGGCGCCATATGCGTGAGGACATCGTGCGGTCTCCCCCAGGATTCTCGGAGTACAGCTCCAGGACACCCCGTCCGACCGCCGAGCACCTCCGATGGTTGCCCCCCCCCCGCAGCCGGGCGAAGAGGGGAGGGCCTGGTGCAGCGGCCCGGAGATCGCACGGCGGGAGCGGCGCACGGCGTAGAGGAGCCCGTCCGCCGCCTGGGATGAACTCCTCCAGAACCCGGTCGGCTCCGGGCTGATCGCCTCCGGGGCCGCACGGGCCTTCGTCCGGGACCGGCCCGCGAACCGGCCGGCCCCGGACGCGTCCGGGTCAGGGGTCAGGGGTCAGGGGTCAGGGAGTGCGGACCCAGAACTCCACGGACAGCGGCGGCACCGTCAGGGCGAGGGTCGGGCCGCCGAGGGTCGCGAGCGTCTGATTGTGGGTCGCGGGCCCGAAGCGGTGCCCCTGGAAGGTGGACGCGGTCTGCGTGTCGACGGTGTAGCTGAAGGAGTCCGTCGTGGAGCGGTTCGTGACGGCGAAGACCTCCTTGCCCTGGGCGGTCTTCCAGGCCATGATCCGCTGGTCCTCCAGCACCGCGGACTCGTCGACGCCGTAGCGCACCGAGTCCCACGGCAGGTAGCGGACGAAGCCGGCGACCGCGTTCCAGTTCTGCGGGTTGAAGTCCCAGTGCCCGACGGGGATGTCCGGGAAGTGGCTGAAGTCGGTGTCGCCCGGCGGCCGCCAGTAGCCGAGCGAGTAGCCCGGGGCCTCGGCGTTGGTGGTCGGCTTCAGCGCGTGCAGCCAGAACCAGGTGGGCGCGTCCTGGAACACCATCCAGTTCATGATCGACTGGGCGGTGTTGAGGGTCCGCACGTCCGACGTGGAGTTGTCCAGGTACTCGAACTCGTTGTTGAAGACGAGCTTCCCCGCGGCGCCGGAGGTGTAGTCGCCGGTGATCTGCTCGTTGCTGTCCGAGCCGATCCGGTGATAGGTCCACGCGTCCACGCAGGACAGCGCGGCCGGATCGGCCTTGATCGCCTGCCCGAAGGAGCCGCTCCAGCCGTCGAGGCTGTTCGCATGGATCATCACCCGCGGGTACTTGGCGCGGATCTTCGGGGCGACCGCGGCGAAGGTCTGGTGGTACTCGGCGGCGGTGTAGACGCAGGAGGAGTACGCCGTTGAGTACACCGGCTCGTTCTGCAGGCCCCACATCGACACCGGTACGCCCAGCGAGGTGAGGTAGTCCAGGTCGTGGACCATCGCGTCGCCGAGCGCGTCGAGGTCCGCCGCCGCGAAGGAGGCGAGCGTGCCGCCGATGTAGGAGCCGTTGCTCTTCCAGCCGGGCGGGGGCGACCAGTACTCGGCGGAGATGCCCTCGATGCCGGCCTGACCGATCATGTCCGCCAGCAGCGCGGTCTGCCCGGGGTAACGGCCTTGCAGGTACCTGCCGGTGGCGTCCGTCCCCCGGTAGTACAGGCCCAACGCGAGCCGGCAGTAGCGGAATCCCCGGTCGTCGCGCACCTTGAGCATCTGCTGGTAGAAGCGGGTGCGCTCGCTGTCCGTCAGGTCGTACGGGACCCCGCTGACGGTCGCCGGCAGCCCGTCGTTGCCGGAGCCGATCGAGTCCGACTGGATCTCGAACCCGAGGCCGAGGATGGTCTGCTTGCGGGGCTGGTCGTAGCGGATGGTGTACGACCCGCTGGTGGCGGCCGCCGCCGACCATCCGCCGAGCGGGCCGAGCACGGCGGCGGTACCGGCGGCCGCGGCGCCGCCGAGCAGCGAGCGGCGGCTGATGAGGGGGCGCTCCGTACGGCTCATGCGACGTCCTCGATCCAGAACTCGATGGTGTTCGGCGCCACGGTGACGGCCAGGTCCGGGCCGGCCAGCCTCCCCGCGTAGACGTTGTTCCCGGCCAGCGGCTGGTCGTGCGGGCTCCACCGGAAGCGGTGACCGGTGAAGGTGCGGCTGCTGCCCGTGTCGAGGGTGAAGGTGTACGGCGCCGCGGTCGCCGTCTGGGCGTTGGGCACCCGATGGGTCATTGCGATGACGAGCTTGCCCTGCGGGGTGCGCCACGCCATGATCCGCTGGTTCACCGACGGCTTGCCGGTCGCCGGGTCCACCGGTTCCACGACGTGGTGGCGGACGGAGTCCCAGGGCAGGTAGGCGGCGAACCCGCTGATGGCGTTCCAGACCGGCGCGTTGTAGTCCCAGTAACCCGGCTTGACGCCCGCGTACTTGCTGTAGTCGTCATCGTCGCTCGGCCGCCAGACACCGAGGCCGTAGCCGACGGCGGTGTCGGTGTAGGTCGGTTTGAGGGCGTGCAGCCAGAACCAGGTGCGCGAGTTGGCGAACGTCATCCAGTTCATGATCGAGTGGGCGGTGTTGAGGGTGTTCTCGTCATTTCCGGTGGTCGACCCCTCCCACTCGAACTCGTCGTTGAACACCTCCCGCCCGAGCGCGTTTTCGAGGTAGTAGGACGGCGCCGAGATGAGCTTGTCCGGGTTGGTGCTCGTGTAGTGGTGGGTCCAGGCGTCGACGTAGCGCAGCGCCTGTCCGTCGCCGCGCACGCTCGTGCCGAAGGCGCCCGACTGGCCGTCGCGCGAGTCGACGTGGATGACCACGTGCGGGAATGCCTCCCGCACCTTGGGGGCCACGGCCCGGAACGTCTGCAGGTAGGTGTCGCCGGTGTAGCCGCAACTCCCGTAGGCACGGTCCCAGTTGCCGGGCTCGTTCTGAAGTCCCCAGAAGCGGACCGGCAGTCCGTTGTCCTCCAGGTAACGCAGATCCTTCACCACCGAGTCGCCGAAGTGGTCGAGGAAGGCCGCGATGTCGCCGTGGTACTGGGGGTGGGTGGTGCTGAAGGTGGGGGCGAAGCAGGCGAGGGTGCCGTTCATCAGGCTCTGGGTGGACTTCCAGTACGGCGCCGGGGTGAAGTACGTCGCGGCGAGGCCGTCCAGCCCGGCCTGGACGGTCATCTCCCGCAACTCGTCCATCTGGGTGGGCCATCGGCGCACGATCTGCTTCTTGTCGTCCGAGACCCCGCGCAGCCAGATGCCCTGCCCGAGCCGGCAGTACCGGAAGCCGTGATCGGAACGGCCGGCCTTCAGGATCTGCTGGTAGAACCGGGTGCGCTCGCTCGCCACCAGGTCGTGAGGCACTCCGGAGATCACCGGGTCGTTCGGGTCCATCTCGTTGTCGGTGGCCCCGATGTGGTCGGACTGGATCTCGAAACCGAGGCCGAGGATCGTCTGGCGGGCCCCGCCGGGATCGCCCTGGATCACGTAGTCGGCGGTGGTGGGGGCCACTGCGTGAGCGCGCGGGGTCGCGGTGATGCCGAGGGCGGTCCCGGCGCCTGTGGCGGCTAGGAGTCCGAGCAGGGCGCGTCTGTTGGGCGATGAGCTGCTGGGGGGCGGGGGTTGCGTGGTCACGGTGACTCCTCCGGGGAGAAGGTGCGGCTCGTGGGTGGGGGTTGGGGGGGCGGTTCGGCGGAAGCGGGCAGGCCGGAAACAGGCGGGCCTGGAGCGGGCCTGGAACGGGCGGGGAACGGGCGGGGAACGGCAGGGTCAGAAGCGGGCGACGGTGTAGCGGTCGACGGCGGCGTCGTCGAGTTCGAAGCCCAGGCCCGGGCCGGTCGGGACGGTGAGGGCCCCGTCGCGGAACTCCGGCGGGTTGCGCAGGATCTGCTCGCGGATGGGGTTGGGGAGCCGGTTGTACTCGTAGGTGCGCAGGTTGGGGGTGGCGGCGCACAGCTGGAGCGCGGCGCACAGGCTGACGCCCGAGCCGACGCCGTGCGGGGCGATGTCGACGTGGAAGGCGGAGGCGAGGGCCGCGAGCCGGGTGGCCTCGGTGATGCCGCCGCTGCGGGCGACGTTCGGCATGAAGACGTCGATGGCGCGGTGCAGCAGGGAGTCGCGCAGGTCGAACCGGGTGAAGTGGGTCTCCCCGTTGACGAGGGTGAGCCCGGTCCTGCGCCGCAGTTCGGCGAGGTTGGCCAGGTCGTCGACCTGGAGCGGTTCCTCGTACCAGGAGATGTCCAGGTCGCGCAGGACCGCGCCCACGCGGGTGGCCTCGTCGAGGTCGTACGCGCAGTTGGCGTCGGTGAGGATGCCGATGTCCTCGCCGACCGCGGCACGGACCGCCCGCAGGTGGGCGCGGTCGACCCGGACGCCCCGGCCGATCTTGACCTTCAGCGCCCGGAACCCCGCCTCGACGAAGCCGAGCGCCTGGCGCGCCGAGTCCTGCGGGTCGGCGTGCAGCGCGACGGGGCTCGCGTAGCACTCGACCCGCTCCCGGATCGGGCCGCCGAGCAGCCGGTGGACGGGCAGGCCGGCGAGCTTGCCGCGCAGGTCCCACAGGGCCAGGTCGACTCCGGCGATGGCTTCGAGGTAGAAGCCGCGGTTGTGGCCGCCGGCCGCCTGCCCCTGGAAGAGCCGTTCCCACACCGCGGTCGTGGCCAGGGCGTCCTGGCCGACCAGCAGCGGGGCCAGCACGGTGGAGACGACGGTGGCGGTGACCTCCGGGGAGGGCAGGCCGTAGCACTCGCCGATCCCGACGCTGCCGTCCTCGGCGTGCACCTTGACCAGGGTGGCGTACTGGCCGCGCCGGGGCAGCACCAGGTGGCTGGAGGCCGGGTAGCGCAGCCAGCCGGGGACGTCGTCGGGCGAGTCGTAGAGGTCGTCGAAGCTGGCCGACAGGGCCAGGGTCTCGACTTTGGCGATACGAAGGGGGGCGTTGCTCACGGGGTTCTCCACGTGGTCGGTGGCCTGCTCGGGTGGTGCGCGGCCGGAGTCATGCGTTGATGGCGCCGAGGGTCCCGGTCTGCTCCTGGGAGGTCTCGCGGCCGGAGAAGACGGCGACGGCCGTCACCACGCAGCCGGCGATGACGTACAGCGCGACGGGCGTGATCGAACCGCCCGCGGCGACCAGGGCGGTGCCGATGAAGGGTGCCGTGCCGCCGAACAGCGCGCCGCCGATCTCCCGGCCGGCGCTGACGCCGCTGTAGCGCACGCGCGCGTCGAACTGCTCCGCCACCAGCGCGGCCTGCGGGCCGAACACCATGTCCTTGCAGATCGGGATGGCCAGCACCATGGCGAGGAAGATCAGCGGGGTGCTCCTGGTGTGCAGCAGCGCGAAGAAGGGGAAGGCGTAGCCGACCGTGCAGACCAGGCCGACGGCGATCATCAGGCGTCGCCCGATGAGGTCGGAGAGCCAGCCCCAGAAGGGGATCGAGCCGATCTCCAGGGCGGAGGCGAGGGCGATCGCCCACAGCATGGTGGTCTTCGACAGGTGCAGCGTGCCGGTCGCGTACGACAGGGCGAACGCCTGGATGAGGTAGCCCCAGACGAAGCCCGAGACGGTGATGCCCATCGTCCGCAGCACCGCGCCGGGCTGCTTGCGCAGGGTGAGCAGCAGCGGGAAGCGTACGGTCTCGCCGCGGTCCTCCAACTCGGCGAAGACCGGCGTCTCGTCGATGCCCCGCCGGACGACCAGGCCGAAGACCACCAGGACCGCGCTGAGCAGGAACGGCACCCGCCAGCCCCAGCTGTCGAACGAACCGTCGGGCAGTTGGGACGCGAGGGCGAACACACCGCTGGCGAGCACGAATCCGGCGCCCGTGCCCATCGCCGGGATGGCGCCGAAGAGCCCTCTTCTGCCCGGCGGCGCGTTCTCGACGGTGAGCAGGGTGGCGCCGGCGAACTCGCCGCCCACCGCGATGCCCTGGCACACCCGCAGGAACACCAGCAGGACCGGGGCCCAGACGCCCGCCACCGCGTGGGTCGGCAGGACGCCGACCAGGGTGGTCGCCACGCCCATGCCGAGCATCGTGATCAGCAGGACGTGCTTGCGGCCGATGCGGTCGCCCAGGTGACCGAAGATCACGCCGCCGATGGGCCGGGCGGCGAAGCCGACGCCGAAGGTGGCGAAGGAGGCGAGCGTGCCGCCGACGGAGGAGGAGCCGAAGAAGAGCGGGCCGAACACTAGGGCCGAGGCCAGGCCGTAGAGGTTGAAGTCGTACCACTCCATGACCGTGCCCACGGTGCTGGCGAGCATCGTGCGCCGGTCGGTGCGGTGCTGGGCCATGGTCACGTTGCCGTCTTCGGTCGTCGTCGCACTGGTCATGGGACGCGTTCACCACCTTGGAAGGGGGACGGGGACGAGGCAACCGTATGAGATATACGAAATAAGAACCAGAGGCCGGGGGAACATTCCCGAAACACTTCGCGCCGCGCCACACCGGGCACCCTCCGTGACCGTCGGGCGGTACGGGGTCACCGCAGCGCGCTGCCCGGTTCGGCCCGCAGGAGCGGCAGTTCGTGCCGGGCGGGCAGCCCTTCCCAGTCGCCGTACGAGGCGACGGCGAACGCGCCGGTGCACACCGCGCGGCGCAGCCGGCCCTCCGGGGGCTCGCCGTCGAGCAGCGCCGACAGGTAGCCCGCCACGAAGGCGTCGCCCGCACCGACCGTGTCCCGTACGGGCACGCGCTCGGCCGGCAGTGACGTGGAGCCGTCCGCCGTGAAGACGTCCGCCCCGGCCGCTCCGCGCTTGACCACGACCTCGCGGACGCCGGCCGCCAGCAGCGCGTCCACCCGGGCCCGTTCCGTGCCGGCCGACTCGGGTGCGGCGAGGGCGAGTTCGTCGTCGGACGCCACGAGCACATCGACGTCGCGCACCAGCGGCCGCAGCGTCCGGCCCGCCTGGGCGCGGGACCACAGCCGGGCGCGGTGGTTGACGTCCAGGCAGACCAGCGATCCCGCCGCGGCGGCGGCCCGCACCGCCGACTCGACCGCCCGCCGGGGCTGCTCGCCCAGCGCGGCGGTGATCCCGGTGACGTGGACGATCCGCGCCCCGGCGGCGAGCGCGGGCGCCAGGTGGGCGGCGGTGATCCGGGAGCCGGCCGAACCGGAACGGTAGTAGGTCACCCGCGTCAGGTCGGCGAGCCTCGGCTCGAACACCACGAGGCCGGTCGGTCCCGCGTCGGTGCCGCCGGCGCAGGAGACGTCCACGCCTTCCGCCCTGAGCGTGCGGGTCACCAGGCGCCCGAACTCGTCCGCGCCGGTGAGGCCCGCCCAGCGGACCCGGTGCCCGAGCCGTGCCAGGCCGATGGCGACGTTGGACTCCGCGCCGGCCACCGACAGGTCCAGCGAGCCGCCCAGGAGCAGTGGCCCCCGGGCCCGCAGCGCGGCCATCGTCTCCCCGAAGGTCAGTACGTCGATCACCGCGACTCCCGGACGGCCAGGGCACGGAACCGCGCGGCGCGCTCGGCCAGTTCGCGCTGTGCGAGGCCGCCGGCGCCGTCCGCGGCGTCGCCGACCAGCGGCCCGCCCACGCCGACGGCCACCGCCCCGGCGGCGAGGTAGCCGCGGGCCGCGTCGGCGTCGATGCCGCCCACCGGCACGAAAGGCACCTCGGGGAAGGGGGCGCGCAGCGCGCGCAGGTGCGGCACGCCGCCGAGGCCGGCCGGGAAGAGCTTGACCGCAGCCGCCCCGCCGGCGACGACCGCCGCCACCTCGGTCGGGGTCAGCGCGCCCGCCAGCACCGGCAGGCCCGACTCCCGGCAGGCGGCCACGGCTTCGGTCGCGCCCGGGGTCACCGCGAATCCGGCGCCCGCTTCGGCGGCCCGGCGGGCGTCGCCCGCGGTCAGCACCGTCCCGGCGCCGAGCAGCGCGTCCGGGCCGAGCGCCGCACGGGCCCGTTCGATGACGTCCAGGGCGCCGGCGCCGGTCAGCGAGACCTCGACGAGGCCGATGCCGGACCGGACGAGGGTGAGCACCGTGTCGAGCGCCGCCGACGGGTCGGCGCCCCTGACGATGGCAAGCAGCCGTTGGGCGCGTAGCGCGGAGAGGAGATCGTCGGGCGTCATGGGAGCCTCCGGAGAACCGTTGCCGTTATTTAGTAGATCGTATACCTTTCCTTCCAGCCGCTCCCCCGGTCCGCCCCCGGCCCCTCATGGGCTCGGACCGCCCCACCCCAGCTGCGCGAGGTAGCCCGCGATGACACGAACAGTCCTGGTCACCGGGGCGGCGGGCGGCATCGGCCGCGCCGTCGCCGCCCGATTCGCCGCGGACGGCCTGCGGGTGGCGGGAGTCGATCTCGCCGATCCGCGGCTGCCCGGCGTCTCCTACCACCGCGCGGACGTGACGCGGGCCGACGAGATCGCCGCCGCCGTGCGCGAGGCGGCCGGGGAACGCGGCGGGCCGGACGTCCTCGTCGCCTGCGCGGGCGTGACCGAGGGCCGCCCGCTGCACCTCACCACCGAGCAGGAGTGGAACGCGGTGCTGACCGCCAACCTCACCTCGGTGTTCCTGTGCGTCCGCGAGGTGCTGCCGGCCATGATCGAGGCGGGCTCAGGCGCGGTGGTGACCGTCGGCTCGGTGCTGCACCGCACCGCCGCCCCCGGCCTGCCCGCGTACGCCGCGGCCAAGGGCGCGCTCGCCGCGCTCACCCGGCAACTCTCCGTGGACTACGGCCATCACGGGATCTCCTTCGTCACGGTCTCCCCCGGCTGGGTCCGCACCCCGGCCACCGAGTCGCGGCTCGGCGGCGCGGAGGACCTGAGCAGGCTGCGCGAGAGCAACCCCATGCGCCTGCTGGCCTCGCCCGAGCAGGTCGCGTCCGCGGTGGCCTTCGCCGCCTCGCCCGACGCGGCACTGCTGACGGGCGGTGAACTGGTGCTGGACGGTGGCGCGTCCGCGGTCAGCCCGGCGAGCCTGCTGCGGGACGGGCACCGGGAACGGATGGGGCTTCCCCCGCTGCACGGCGAGCCGCGCTGACCCGCGCGGAGCCGTGACGGTCGGGCCTCCGGCGGTCGACGTGACAACGGTCGACGTCACGGCGATCGACGTCACGGCGGTCGGCCTCACAACGGTCAACGTCACGGCGGTCGACGTCACGGCACCCGGAAGCCGGCCGCCCGCGCGGGGACGAGCGGCGGATATCGCATACGATGAACGTATGGCAGAGAACAGCTGGGCCACGAGGCTGCCCACGGTGAAGAGCAAGGCGGACCTGGTCTACGACACTCTGCGCCAGGCCATCGTCACCGGGGATCTGCGGTCCGGCGAGCGCATCAACATGGACGAGCTCGCCCGGAACCTGGGCGTCAGCAAGATCCCCATCCGCGAAGCCGTCAAACGCCTGGAGTCCGACGGCCTGCTCAGCTCCCAACTGCACGCGGGCGTCACCGTCGCCGAGATCGACAAGACCGAGATGCGCGGCGTCTTCCTCGCCCGCGAGGCGATCGAGACCCTGGTCACCCGGCTCGCGGCGGAGCGGGTGGACGACAAGCTGCTGGCCGGCCTGGCGCAGGTCCAGGCCGCGATGCGCGCGGAGCTCGACCAGGGGGCGACGGAGCGCCTCCCCGAACTCAACTCCGACTTCCACCGGTTGCTGTCCGAGGCCAGCGGCTACCGCATCCTGGCGGAACTCACCGAGCAGTTGCTGATGACCATCCGCCGCTACCGCATCACCATGCCGCGCGACGCGCAGAACTGGCGGGCGGTCCTCCAGGAGCACGAAGCCATCATCGCGGCGCTGCGCCAGGGCGACCCGGAAGCGGCGGCGGCCGCCGCCCAGCACCACACCGCCTCCCAGGCCGGCCACGAGATCTCCGACAACGGCTGATCGCGGCGCGGTGACCGCCCCTCGCACGGGACTCGGCCGCCCGCCGCCCTCGCGTCAGCCGTTGCCGCCCGGTACGTGCCTCAGACGTGCAGCTCCGGGGGGAAGCCGGTCCAGCGCAGCTCGACGGGGAGGTGGCCGGTGTCGTTGAAGAGCAGCACCGCCGGGGGGCGGTCGGGTGCGTAGCGGATGACTGTCAGGGCCGCGTTGGCGTGGTTGATGCCCAGCCACCGCCACTTCGGCGCGTCGAGGGCCGCGCGGAGCAGCCAGCCGACGAGGAAGTTGTGGGTGACGACCAGCTCGTGGCGCGGCTCGTCGCCGGCGACGGGTCCGGTGAAGTCCGCGAGGGCCGCGGCGGCGAGCCCGGGGCCCTGCTCGCGTTCCTCGGCCGTGAACTGGCCCAGGAACGCGACCCAGTCGTCGGCCGCCTGCGGCGGCAGCTCCTCGCGCGCCGGCAGGTAGGGCATGTAGTCGCCGGCCGTGTCGGAGCGGCGCAGCGGAACGCCGTCGAGCTGCTCCCCGACCAGGCGGGCGGTCTGCTCGGCGCGGGCGAGCGGCCCGTGGTGGATCGCCGCCAGCGGGACCCCGCGCAGCCGCTGCCCCAGGAGGGCGGCCTGCCGGCGCCCCGCGTCGGTCAGTTCGCTCTCATCCGCCGAAGCCTCGCCGTGCCGGGCGAGATAGAGGTAGCGGGCGGCCGTTCCGGACATAGGCGGGTCCTCCACGGAGTCGATCTTGCAGACCCCAGGGAGGACGCCCCTGCGCACGGGCCCGGTTCCACGCGGGCGGAGCGGGGCCGGGCGGGCGGGTTTCTACCGGCCCTCCGGTTGGTCGAGTTGCTCCAGGGCATCGCGCAGGGCGGCCCGGGAGGTGACGCCCAGCTTCGGGAAGAGCTGGTGGAGGTGGGTCGAGACGGTCCGGGGGGACAGCAGGAGGCGCTGCCCGATCTGCTTGTTGGTCAGGCCGGTGGCCGCCAGGCGGGCGATCTGCGACTGCTGCGGGGTCAGGGCCGGCCCGCGGGGCGCGGTGCGGGCGAGCACCGGGATGCCGCAGGCCCGCAGTTCGGTGTTGGCGCGCTGCGTCCACGGGTGGGCGCCGAGCCGCCCGAAGGTCTCCGCGGCGCCGGCCAGGTGCCGGCGGGCCCGGGCCGGGGCCTTGCCGCGGCGCAGCCGCTCGCCCAGGTACAGCTGGATACGGGCGTGGTCGAAGGGCCAGCGCTCCGCCCCGTCGACGGCCAGCGCGGCGCCCAGCCCCCGTACCGCCTCCTCGTCGCTCTTCGCCGCGAGCGCGGCCGAGGCGAGCAGCACCGCGGCCAGACGGGGTGAGACCGCGGCGAGGCCGGCGTCCCGGGCCGCCGTGACGTGGTCGGCGGCCTGCTCGCGCCGCCCCGTGCGCACGGCCGCCTCCACCTGGTCCAGGATCGCCCACAGCGCGTGCCCGGCGAAGGGCGCGAAGGTCCCGGTGGGCGTGATCGTGCGGGCGTGCCGGTACGCCTCGTCGAAGGCGCCCTGCGACAGGGCGGCCAGCGTCCGGACGTGGGCGGCGTAGCAGGCGACGGCGTGGCCTCGGCGGGACCGCGCCCACTGGTCCATCTGGTCGGCGAGCCGGTGGGCCGCCGGGTGGTCGCCGCAGGCCGCGTGCACGCAGCCCAGCACGAACGTGCCGGTCCAGGAACGCAGCGGATAGTCGAGTTCCTCGCACCAGCGCAGACCCCGCTCGGTCACCTGCCGCAACTCGGGCCACTGGCCGGTGAACCAGGCGTGGCTGCTCCACAGGAACGACGCCTGGATGGCCGGGAAGATGTTCTCCCCGGTCAGCCCGCCGCGGGCGGTGAGCCGCAACGGCTCCTCCATCGCCCCGAGCCGGTCGCCGTAGGCCGCGGCTGTGGCGATCCGCACGATCCGTACCGGGTCCGACGTACCGGGAAGCGCCCGGATGGCCGTGTCGAGCCGGTCCCAGTCGGCCGGGCGGGCCCGGGCCGGGTCGGCGAAGGTGGCCCGCAGCAACCGCAGGGTGTCCGGGACCGAGCCGCACCTCGCCACGGCCGCGTCGTAGTCCGACCACAGCTCGCGCCGGCCGCTGTGGACGCACACCATCAGCAGGGTGGACAGGGCTTCCTGGAAGGTGGCGTCCGCCAGGTCGTAGGGCTCGGGCTGAAGGGCGATCGCGCCGGACAGCAGGCGATGGGCCGTGTCGATGTCCCCGTAGCTGTTGAGCAGGTACAGCGCGGCGGCCACCGCGACGGCCAGGGAGTCCGCGTCGGGGGCGGCGTGCCGCGCGTCCTCCAGCAGGCGCGGTACGTCGCGTACGTCGCCGGTGAGGTTCGCGCCGACGTACGCGGCCTTCGCCAACCGCCGGGCGTACCCGGCGCCTTCCGGGCTCAGTTCCGCGGAACGGACCAGCGCGGCCACCGCGTTCGGCCCGTCACCGCGGCGGACGCTGGTGTCGGCGGCCTCCTCCAGCAGCGCGGCGACCTGTTCGTCGGGATCGACGGCCGCCTGCGCGAGATGCCAGGCACGCTGCTCGGGGACCGCGATCCATGCCTGGGCCAGTGCGCGGTGCACGCTGCGCCGCTGGTCGCTGGTGGACAGGTCCACGACGGCGGAGCGGATGAGCGAGTGCCGGAAGGCCAGCCGCCCGCTCGCGTCGTCGACGCGTACGAGTTGCATCCGCTCGGCCGGCGCCAGGTGCTTCAGGCTGCACCGCCCGGCCACCGCGCGCCGCACGATCATCAGGTTGCCGCTGCCTTCCAACGCCGCGACGAGCAGCAGGTGCCGGGTGGCCGGCGGCAGCGGGGTGATGCGCGAGGCGAAGGTGGACTGGAGCCGCTGGGGCAGCGGGATGCGCTGCGGCAGGGCCTGGGACGCCCGCCGCTGGGACTCGGTCAGCGCGGCGGGGAGTTCCAGCAGCGCCAGCGGATTCCCTTCGGCCTCGGCGGTCAGCCGCCGTCGGACCCGGGAGGCGAGCGCCGGGAAGCGGCGGCGGAGCAGTTCGTCGGAGGCGGCCTCGGTGAGCGGGCCCAACTCGTGCAGCGGAAGGCCGCTGTGGTCGAAGAAGCCCTCCTCCCCGAGCCGGACCGCGCACACCAGTCCCGCGCCGGTGCCGGGCAGCCGGCGGGCCACCTGCCCCAGGACGACCGCGCTCGCCCGGTCCAGCCACTGCGCGTCGTCCAGCACCAGCAACACCGGTGCCGCACGCGAGAGATCAGCGGCCAGCGCCACCACGGCCTCGGCGATCCCGTCCTGCCCCGGCGCCGTGTCCTGCTCGACGCCGAGTGCGCCGGCCAGCGCGGGGACGTCCACCGCTCTCGCGCTGATCTCGGGTGTCGACGTGAGCAGTTGCCGCACGGCCCCGTAACCGGCCTGCACCCGGTACTGCACACCGACCGCGTGCAGTACCCGCATCCCCGCGGACTCGGCCCGCCGTACGGCGGCGGCCAGGAGCGCCGTCTTCCCGACTCCCGGCTCTCCCACCAGCGTCAGCGACCCGCCTTGGCGCGGGAGTTCGGCCAGGAACGCGTCCAGCCGATCCGTGTCGGCCTCCCGGCCGACCAGGAGGTCGTCGCTTCCGTCGCCGGACCGGTCGATCACCACAGCCCCCTACCGCGCCGCTGGGCGGGTGGCAACTCCCGCGGGGCGCACGTCCTATGTCGCACGAGGTGTCCCAGATGCTAACCCCGGCAGAACCGTTTCGCGCAGGCGGTACGGCCCCGCGACCAGCCCCGCTCTCCCGTCGGACCGCGCGCTCACCCGCCGCGACCGGACGACCGCGACCCAGTGGCCGCCAGGGGCCGACCGCTGCCTTTGGCACCGCGACCACGACCGCCGGACTACGTCACTTGACGGAATCGGCACGCTCCACCCGGCCCTTAATGTACCCACATGACGTCGTCCGTCCGATGCGCCCGGAGGAGGTGGCCGCCATCACCGGACACCCGGGTTTCGGCGAGGTGCTGCGCCGCCACCGGCGCGAGGCCCGGCTGACGCTCGAACAGCTGGCGGAGGCGTCCGGCGTCAGCGCCCGGACCCTGTCGGACATGGAGCGCGGCCGCAGCCGCGGACCCCAGCAGCGGACCGTCACCGCCCTGGCCGACGCGCTCGTCCTCGGGGACGACGCGCGCGCGGAACTGCTCGGGTTGGCGCGCGAGGGCCGGCTGCGGGACCACTGGACGCGTCCGAGCGGCATGTGCGAACTGCCGCGCGTGATCGCGGACTTCACCGGCCGCTCCGCCGAACTGGTGTGGATCGGTGAGCTGGTCTACGCCGAGAGCGCGCCCGGCGTCGGGGTGATCGGTCTCATCACCGGCTCCGCCGGCCTGGGGAAGACCACCTTCGCCGTGCGGGCCGCGCACACCGTGCGGGCGAGCTTCCCCGACGGGGTGCTCTTCCTCGATCTGCTCGGCATGTCCTCGCACCCGGTGCCCGCCGACGACGCGCTGCGGTCCGTACTGCGGGCGCTGGGGGTCGCCGATCCGCAGATCCCGGACGGCGCGGAGAGCCGGGCCTCCTTGTACCGGTCGATCCTGCGGGAGCGGCGGGTCCTGGTCGTCCTCGACAACGCGGCCTCGGAGGAGCAGGTCCGCCCGCTGCTCCCGGCGGGGGGCACGAGCCGGGCGCTGATCACCACCCGGCGGCTGCTGGCCGGGCTGGAGGGCGTACGCCGGCTGGTCCTCGGGCCGATGCCCGTACCGGAGGCCACCCGTCTGCTGACCGGGATTCTGGGCGAGCGCGCCGCCACCGACGACGAGGCGGACCTCACCAGGCTCTCGGAGCTGTGCGGCGGCCTGCCGCTCGCCCTGCGGATCATCGGCAACCGGCTGGCCAGTCGGCCGGGTTGGGACGCCGGGGAACTCGCCGCGCGGCTGGCGGACGAGGAGCGACGGCTCGACCAGTTCACGGCCGGTGACCTCAGGATCGCCAACGCGTTCGGGATGTCCTACGAGCAACTGGCCGACCAGGCACGGAGCCTGTTCCGGCGGTTGGCCGACGTGCCCGGCCCGGACTTCGACGCCGCCCTGGCGGCCGTCGCGGGCGCGATGCCGGTCAAGGAGGTCTGGGACGCGCTCGACGACCTCGTCGACCTCGGCCTGCTACAGGACAGCACCGCCGGCCGCTACCGCTTCCACGACCTGGTCCGCCTCTTCGCCCGCGAGCGGCTCCGGGAGGAGGGGACCGCGGCCGACCGCGCCGCGCGGGCGGAGCTGGTGGTGCCGTGGCTGCTGCGGACGGCCACCATGGCGGGCCGCTGGTTCGAGCCCGGCTACGGCCGGCCCGAGCGGCCCGACCCCGAACTGCCCGTGCTGGCCTCCGTGGAGGACGCCGACCGGTGGTTGCGGACGAACGTCGACAACTGGCTGGGCGCCCTGCGGATCGCGGCGGGCGACGGCCGGCACGCGCTCGTCCTGGACTGCGCCGAGTCCATGCACTGGTTCTCCGACCGGTGGGCGCACGGCCCGCACTGGCGCGAGGTCTTCACCCTGGGGTCCGAGGCCGCCGCCGCCCTCGGCGACCCGGCCCAGCAGGCGACCCAGCTGAACTACCTGGCCTGGGTGCACTGGGTCCCGCCCAGCGACCCGCACGCCGTCATGCGGTACGCGGCCGAGGCGCTGGAGCTGGCCACCGCGGGCGGCGCCGCCGCGCAGATCGCCTGGTCGCACCAGTACTCCGCCGCGGCGCTGCGCATGCTCGGCCGGCCCGACGAGGCCATCGCGTCGGCGGAAGGGGCGGCGGAGACATTCAGGAGCATGGGCGACATCGACGCGTACGTGCAGAGCCTGGCGTCCATCGGCGGGTCCCTCAGGGCCGAGGGGCGCCACGCCGAAGCGCTGGAGACGTTCCGTACCGGCCTCGCCGTGATGGCCGACGAGGAGTCGCGGATGACCCCCACCGTGATGACGCAGTGCCGGCCGCTCGCGCTGATCCGCGTCGGCCAGTGCCTGGGGGAACTCGGCCGGAGCGCGGAGGCGATCGCCACCCTCACCGAGGGGATCGCCCTGCTGGACGCGCTGCGGTTGTCGGGCTTCTGGCTGGCGGAGGGCCTGGAGACGCTGGCCGCCCTGCTGGCCGCGGAGGGCCGGGGCGCCGAGAGCCGCGACCGGTACGCGCGGGCGGCGCGGGTGTTCGAGGAGGCCGGCGACGCCGAGGCGAGCAGGCGCTGCCGGCTGCTGGGCACGACGGCCGTCTGACCGCCCGACCCGGTGACCGCCCGACCTGCCTGGGCTTCGCCGCCGCCCGCGCGCCCCGGCCTTCAGCCCTGATCCGCCCAGGCGTTGACGCCACCCGCGCGCCCCGGCCTGCCCCCGCCCGGCGTCCGCCCGTACTTCTGCGTGCTGTTCTGCGTGGTCCGGTGGGCGCCCCGCGACTTGACTTGAGCGCACCGGGACGGCCTCGACACCGGTCCCGTCAGACCCCATCGGGTCCCACCAGGTCAGGAGCGACCATGGCAACCATCAAGAACATCGTCCTCGTACACGGCGGATTCGTGGACGGATCGGGCTGGCAGGGGGTCTACGACCACCTGACCGCCGACGGCTACCGGGTGTCCGTCGTGCAGAACCCCACGCTGTCGCTGGCCGGCGACGTCGCCGCCACCCACCAGGTCCTCGACGGCCTCGACGGCCCCGCCGTGCTCGTCGGCCACTCCTACGGCGGCGCCGTCATCACCGAGGCCGGCTCGCACCCCCAGGTCGCCGCGCTCGTCTACGTCACCGCGTTCGCGCCCGACAAGGGCGAGTCGGTCAACTCCCTCATCGCCGACCCGCCGCCCGGGGCGCCGGTCCCGCCGATCCTGCCGCCCCGGGACGGGTTCCTCTTCCTGGACCAGGACAAGTTCGCGGCCTCCTTCGCCGCCGACGTGCCCGAGAAGGTGGCGGAGTTCATGGCCGACTCCCAGGTCCCGTGGGGCGTGGCGGCGCTCGAAGGGGTGGTCTCGGCACCGGCCTGGCGGACCAAGCCGTCCTGGTACCTGGTCGCCACCGACGACCGCATGATCCCGCCGCCCGCCCAGCGCGCCATGTCCGAGCGCGCCAACTCCACCGTCACCGAGACGCCCGGCAGCCACGCCGTCTACGTCTCCCGGCCCGCCGTCGTGGCCGCGGTCATCGCCCAGGCCGCCGAGGGCACCGACAGCCCTTCCTGAACGCCTCGTTCGCGCCGCGTCAGCTCCCGCCCGGCCCCCGTCCGGGCGAGCCCGGCGCCCCCACCCGATCCACCGTGCCTGTTCACCTCGAAGGAGTCCGTCATGGGCCCTGACCTCACCCGCCGCCGCGTGCTCGCCACCGGCGCCGCGGCAGCCGGCGCCGCAGCGCTGATGGGACCGTTCAGCTCCACCGCCTCCGCCACCGCCGCGGGACGTTCCGCGAGCGGTCCCCGACCGACCATCGTGCTGGTGCACGGCGGATTCGCCGACGCGTCCTGCTGGAACGGCGTCATCGAGCGCCTCCAGCAGGAGGGCTACACGACCGTCGCGCCCGCCAACCCGCTGCGCGGCCTGCCCACCGACGCCCCCTATCTCGCCAGCGTCCTGCGGTCGATCCAGGGCCCGGTCGTGCTGGCCGGGCACTCCTACGGCGGCGCCGTCATCTCCAACGCCGCCGCCGGCGTCCCCAACGTCAAGGCCCTGGTGTACGTCGCGGCGTTCGTCCCCGACATCGGCGAGCAACTCGGCGTGCTGATCGACAAGTACCCCGGCAGCATCATCCAGGCCGCGACCACCCCCGTGCCCTACCCCAAGCCCGACGGCACCACCGGCACCGACCTGTACCTGGTGCCCGACGGGTTCCGCGCCGCCTTCGCCGCGGACCTCCCCGTGCACACCACGCGGCTGATGCAGGCCACCCAACGCCCCTTCGACGCCTCCTCCTTCACCGACGTCACCACCGCTGCCGCCTGGCACACCATCCCGTCCTGGGGCCTGGTGGCCGGCAGTGACAAGGCCATCCCGCCCGCCCTGGAGCGCTACTTCTACCGGCGCGCCGCCGCCCGCGACGTCGTCGAGGTGCCGGGGGCGTCCCACGTGGCCATGATCAGCCACCCGGGCACCACCGCCCGGCTCATCGACACCGCCGCGAAGGCGGTCCGCTGACCGACCGTGCCCCCCCAAGCCGCACGCCCCGGCCCGCACCCGTCGGGCCGGGGCGTGCGTCGGGACACCCGTCAGGGGTTCGGCGTGCCGGACGACGGTGGGACGAGGCCGTTCTGGTAGGCGATGACCACGAGTTGGGCCCGGTCGCGGGCGTCGAGCTTGGTCATGGCGCGCTGGATGTGGCTGCGTACGGTCAGCGGGCTGACCACCAGGTGCGCGGCGATGTCGGCGTTGGACCTGCCGTACGCGGCCAGGGTCATCACCTCGCGCTCCCGTTCGGTGAGGGTGGCCAGGCGCTCGGGCGGGGCGAGCGGCTGGTGGTCCGGGGTCGCCAGGAAGCGGTCGATGAGGGAGCGGGTGGCCGTCGGGGAGAGCAGCGAGTCGCCGGCCGCCACGGTGCGGATGCCGGCGAGCAGCAGCTCCGGGCCGACGTCCTTGCCGAGGAAGCCGCTGGCGCCGGCCCGCAGCGCCCTGGCCACGTTCTCGTCGTTCTCGAAGGTGGTGAGGATCAGCACCCGGGTGTCCGCGAGTTCCGGGCGGGCGCAGATCTCCGCGGTGGCGGCGAGCCCGTCGGTGCCCGGCATCCGGATGTCCATGAGGACCACGTCGGGCCGGTGGACCAGCGCGAGGTCGACGGCCTCCCGGCCGTCCGCGGCCGCCCCGACGACGGTCAGGTCCGGTTCCGAGTCGATGAGGATGCGGAAGGTGGCCACGAGCAGGGCCTGGTCGTCGGCGAGCAGGACGTTGATGGTCATGGGCCGATGTCGCTTTCGTCGGGGCCGTTCAGCGGGAGCGTGCAGACGACTTCGAAGCCGCCCTCCGGGCGCGGGCCGGCCCGCAGGGTGCCGCCGGCGGCGAGGGCGCGTTCGCGCATGCCGAGCAGCCCGAACCCCTGGTGCGCGGTGGCGGGGCCGGCCGGCGGACGGGTGCCGGGCGCGGTGGAGTTGGTGACGGTGAGGGTCAACCGGTCGGGCGTGTACGCCAGCCGGACCCGGGCGGTGTGCGTGGCCGCGTGCTTGGCGACGTTGGTGAGCGCCTCCTGGATGACGCGGTACGCGGCGAGGTCGAGCCCGGGGGCGAGGTCCCGCCGCTCGCCCGCCACGGTGACGGCGACGTCGAGGCCGGCCGCCGCGTAGCTCGTGACCAGGTCGGGCAGCCGCCCGAGGCCGGGAGCGGGCGCGATCTCGTCGTCGGGGTCGGTGTCCTGGCGCAACAGCCCCACCGTGGCCTTGAGTTCGCGCAGCGCGGCGGCGGTCGTCCCCGGCAGCCGCGCGATGATCTCGAACGCCTGCTCCGGCCTGGTCGCGGCCAGGTGCGCGGCGGTGCCCGCCTGGGCGTGGGCGAGCGCGAGGTGGTGGGTGACCACGTCGTGGAGTTCGCGCGCGATACGCATCCGCTCCTGGACGACCCGCCGGCGGGCCTCCTCCTCCCGTTCCTGCGCGGCGTGCTCGGCCCGGGAGGCGGCGTACTCGCGCCGCACCCGTACGTAGCTGCCGAGGGCGGCGACCATCAGCACCCACGTGGCCGGGTTGAGGACGGCCAGCAGCAGCGCGTGCCGGAACGTGCTGAGGAACCCGGTGACGACGATGCCCACGGTGCAGGCCAGTGCGCTGTTCCAGGCGGTCCTGCGGGGGGCGAGCAGGTTCGTGAAGTACTGCGCGACCAGGAGGGGGCCCATGAGCAAGGGGGTCAGCAGGTAGCCCAGGGCGCCCTCGACCATGGTGCACACCGCGGTCACCGCGAGGACGGGCAGCGGGTGGCTGCGCCGCCGGAGCAGCGCCGCGCAGGACAGGACGGACAGCACGAGGCCGGGCCACAGGGTGGGCGAGTGGTCCGTGACCGAGCGGGTGATCAGGACCCCCGAGCCGGTCGCGGCGAGCAGCAGCGCCAGCAGGGTGGTCTCCACCGCGCGCGGGTGGCGCGCCGACCACCGCTGCCAGCTTGTGCTCATCGCGTCGTTCTCCGGGGTAGGGCCGATCAGGACAGCGTCGCAGAAGCGGGCCGCGCCGCGCGGTGGACCGGCGGCCCGCGTGTGGCGCGCCGCGGCCCGCCCCGCGACAGGCGCGGCCCGGGTCCGCCGCTCAGGTACGGGCCGGCTCCTGCGGCAGCGCCCCGCTCTCCCCCGCCTCCGCCGCGGGCCCGGACGCCCCTGGGTCCCCGGACGCCCCGGACTTCGCGGACGCCCCGGACGCCCCGGACTTCGCGGTGAGTCCGGTGCCCTCGACGTCGATCCGTGGCAGCGCCCGGTCGAGCCATCGCGGCAGCCACCACGCCTTCGCGCCGAGCAGCGCCAGCACGGCCGGGACCAGCGCCATGCGGACCACGAACGCGTCCAGGAGCACCGCGACGGCCAGCCCGAAGCCGATGGTCTTGATCATGGACTCGTCGGACCCGACGAACCCCGAGAAGACCGCGATCATGATCACCGCCGCCGCGGTCACCACCCTGGCGCTGTGCCGGAACCCGCTCACGACCGCCTGCGCGGGCCGCTCCCCGTGGACGTACGCCTCCCGCATGCGGGCGACGAGGAAGACCTCGTAGTCCATGGCGAGGCCGAAGACGATGCCCACCAGGAAGATCGGCATCAGGCTCATGATCGGGCCGGTCTGCTCGACGCCGAGTAGCCGCGCGCCCCAGCCCCACTGGAAGACCGCGACCACGGTGCCGAGCGAGGCCAGCACCGACAGCAGGAACCCGAGGGCCGCCTTCAGCGGCACCAGCAGGGAGCGGAAGACCAGCAGGAGCAGGGCGAGCGAGAGCAGGACGATGACGCCGAGGTAGGGCACGAGCGCGTCCTGGAGGGCGCCGGCGACGTCGATGTTCATCGCGGTGGTGCCGGTGACCTCGTAGGTCGCCCCGGTGTCCGCCGCCAGGGCGGGCCGCTCCGCGCGGATCGTCCGCACGATGTCCTTGGTGGCCTGGTCGCTCGGGCCGGTGGCGGGCACGGCCGAGAACAGCGCGGTGTCGCCGGCCGCGTTGAACCGCGCGGGCGAGACGGACACCACACCGGCGGTCCGCTCGATCGTCGCGGTGACGTCCTGGACGGCCGACCGCGGGTCGTGCACGCCCTTGGCGTCGACCACGACCGTCAGCGGACCGTTGAACCCGGCGCCGAAGCCGTGCGCGAGCGCGTCGTAGGCCCGCCGCTCGGTGGTGGAGGTGGGCTTGGCCTCGTCGCCGGGCATGCCCATGTCCAGGTGGGTGGCGGGCAGCGCCAGCGCTCCCAGGCAGGCCACGCCCACCAGCAGCACCGCCAGCGGGCGGCGCTGCACGAACCTGGCCCACCGGGCGCCGCCGTTGTCACAGTCTCCGGCTTGGTCCTGGGCGGTGGCTCCGCCCGTGGCGGTCCCGCGCGCCCGGCCCACCTCGCCCGCCTCACGGCCCCGGGCCGCTTTGCGTGTTCGGCCCGCCTTCCGTGCCCCGCCCGCCTTGCGGGTCCTGCGGGCCAGCACCGCGTTCGGCCACATGCCGAGCAGCGCGGGGACCAGGGTCAGCGCGATGAGCACGGCGGTGACGACCGCCCCGGCCGCGCACAACCCCATCTTCGTCAGCATCGGCACGCCGATCACCGACAGCCCGGCCAGCGCGATCACGACGGTGAGCCCGGCGAAGACCACCGCGGAGCCCGCGGTGCCGACCGCGCGGCCCGCCGCCTCCTGCGGGTCGCGGCCGCGCGCCCGCTCCTCCCGGTAGCGGGAGATGACGAACAGCGCGTAGTCGATCCCGACCGCGAGCCCGAGCATGGACGCCAGCGTGCCCGTGGTCAGGTCGAGCCCGAAGGTGCTGCCGAGCGCGAGGATGGCGCACATGCTGATCCCGACGCCGATGACGGCGGTGAGCAGCGGCAGCCCGGCGGCCGCGAGCGACCCGAAGGTGACCAGCAGCACCACGGCGGCCAGGGCGATGCCGATCACCTCCGCGGAGCCGCCGGCCGCGGGCTGGGTGGCCAGCGCGGTGCCGCCCACCTCGACCGTGAGGCCGCTGTCGCGGGCCTGCGAGACGGCGCCCTCCAGGGCGTCCTTGCTCGCGTCGCTGACGTCGTCGGCCTTGACCTTGTAGGTGACCGTCGCGTAGGCGGTGGACGCGTCCTTGCTCACCGCGTGGGCCTTGAACGGGCTGACGGCGCTGTCCACCTGGGGTTCGCCGGCGGCCTCGGAGACCAGCGTGTCGATCGCGGCGCGGTGGTCGGCGGCGGTGACCTTCTCGCCGCCGGGCGCGATGAAGACGATCCGGGCGGTGGCGCCGTCGGCGTCGGCACCCGGGAACCGCTGCCCGATCAGGTCGAACGCCTTCTGCGCCTCGATGCCCGGCATGAAGGTGGTGCCGCTGTCACCGGCGGCCGGCGCCTTGGCGGCCCCGACGCCGACCGCGACGAGGACCACCGCCCACAGCAGGGCGACGAGCCGGCGCCGCCGGAAGGCGGTACGGCCCAGTCGGTAAAGGAGGGTAGCCACAGCGAATGCCTCTCCGGGGTCATGGTCTCGGGCACTGCCAAGGCTGTCCTTCGGGACCCCGCCGGCGCGTCGTGCGGCTGCCGTCACTTCCGCCTGGTGAGAACGCACGACAAGGTGCGCGCCCCTCCTCCCTGAGGACTACCCGACGCCTCTCCCTCGCCCCGGCCCCGGCCGGTCGGCCGCCCCGCTCCCCCGCGCGCGTCGGCGCTCCCCGCGCATGCCCGCGGCCCGGGCCATCACCCAGGCCCGGGCCGCGAACGGTGCTGCGTCGAACCAGGTCAGCCGGTCACCGGGACCGGGGCGAGGGTCGCGCGGAAGTGGCGCAGGATCGGGGACTGGTCCACGATCCGGAACCCGTAGACGCTGTCGGCGTTCTTGGTGATCTTCGCCAGGGTCTCGCCGACGTGGTCGTAGTGGCTGCGGGTGTAGACGCGGCGCGGCAGGGCGAGCCGGACCAGCTCGTAGGGCGCGCTCTTCACCGGGTTGCCGTCCTCGTCTTCCTCACCGAGGTAGAGGGAGCCCAACTCGGCCGAGCGGATGCCCCCTTCGAGGTAGAGCTGGACGGACAGCGCGTGGCCCGGGTAGTTGTGGGCGGGTATGTGCGGGAACAGCCGCCCCGCGTTGAGGTAGAGCGCGTGCAGGCCGGGCGGTTCGAGGATGTCGACGCCCGCCGAGCGCACCCGGTGGGCGAGGTGCGAGGCGATGTCGGCCCGCTCGGCGAGGTAGGACGGCTCGGTCACCTCGGTGAGCCCCTGGGCGATCATGTCCAGGTCGCGCCCCGCCAGGCCGCCGTAGGTCGCGAAGCCCTCGGTGGCGATCAGCAGCAGCTCGCACCGCTGGGCGAGGTCCGGGTCGTTGAGCCCGATGAACCCGCCGATGTGGACGATGCCGTCCTTCTTCGCGCTCATCACGCAGCCGTCCGCCAGCCGGAACGCCTCCTCGGAGACCTGCCGGGGGGTGCGGTCGGCGTAGCCGGGCTCGTGCCGGGTGACCAGCCAGGCGTTCTCGGCGAACCGGGCGGCGTCCAGGAAGAAGGGCACGCCGTGCGCGCGGCACAGCGCGGACGTCTGCTTGAGGTTCTCCATGGAGACAGGCTGCCCGCCGCCTCCGTTGTTGGTGATGGTGACGACCACCATCGCGACCCGGGAGCCCTCCGGCCCGGCGAGCGTGCGGCGCAGCTCGTCCAGGTCGATGTTGCCCTTGAACGGGTGGGTGCTGTCCAGGTTCCGCGCCTCGGGACACGGCAGGTCGCGCGCCTCGGCGCCGGCCAGCTCGACGTTGGCCCGGGTGGTGTCGAAGTGCGTGTTGGACAGCGCCAGCTTGCCGGGCTCCAACAGCGTGGTGAACAGCACGCGTTCGGCTGCCCGGCCCTGGTGGACCGGCAGGATGTGGGAATAGCCGGTCAGCTCGGTGATGGTGTCGTGGAACCGGTAGAAGGAGCGCGAGCCCGAGTAGGACTCATCGCCCGCCATGCCGGCGGCCTGCTGCGCGGCCGACAGCGCGCCGGTGCCGGAGTCGGTCAGCAGGTCGATGGTCACCTCCTCCGCCCGCAGGTCGAACAGGTTGTAGTGCACGCGCTTCAGCGCTTCCTCACGCTGCTGCCGCGTCGTGACGGGGATGGGTTCCACTACCTTGATCCGGTACGGCTCCATGCAGACCGCTGCTCCTGTCTTTCTGTCGTGCGAAGTGGTGTTGCGGGTGTGTCAGCGCCCGATCCCGTGACCGGCACGGGTGGGGGGCGGTTCAACGGGGCGGTTGCACCTCGTACGCCTCCGAGGAGACGTAGACGGTGACCCGCGGGGCCTGGCCGCGCTGGTGGACCAGCGCCACGTAGGCGACGAGCCCGACCCCGTCGCTCAGCGGGCGGGTGGTCACCGCGGCCAGCGCGCGGTCGAGTGCGGCGCTGTCCATGCCGTAGCGGCGCAGCACCGCCACCGCCCGCTCGCGCGCCTGTCCGTCGTGCTCGACGTACGTCCGCACGGGCATGTGCAGCGTGAAGCCGCTGGGCAGGCCGGTCGCCGTCTCGGTGAAGGAGTGGCAGGTCAGGGCGCGCCGGGTGAGCGGCCCCCGGGCACCGTCGGCGGCGCCGCCCGCGCCGTCGTTGCCGGTGCCGGCGATCGTGTGGAAGAAGCCCGTCGTCTGGTCCCGGCCCTCGTCGGGCGCGAGGCGGGAGTACGCGCCGGCCTGCTCGGCGGCGAGGCTCTCGTGGGTGCAGTAGACCTTCACCCGCGGCGCCTGCCACGCGCCGAGGTCGAGCGCGACGAAGGGGAAGTCGTCAGCCGGCGGCAGCGCGTCGAACGCCTGCCGGTGGCCGAGCCGGGCGAGCGCCTCCCGTACGGTCTCCGCGCGCCGGTCCCGGCCGTTGGCGGCCGGGCTGAGGTAGACCTTCACCGCGGGGACGCCGCCGGGCCGCAGTTCCAGCGCGCACCACAGGGCGAACGCCCCGGCGGGTGCGGCCGGGAAGAACAGGTCCTCCAGCCGGTCGAGTTGGTCGGTGGAGAAGTTCCAGCGGTCCGCCATCTCGCGGATCACCCGCAGCCCGGTACGCCCGTTCGCCGCCAGGTCCCCGCTGCCGCAGCCGGGTTCGAGCAGCACCCGCAGGGCCGGCGTGGAGCCGGGCAGGAAGGCCAGCGAGTACTCGACCGGCGTGTGGTCGTCGGAGAGCAAGGTAGGCGAGGGCGGGGGCAGCGCCAACGACCGTTCGGCCGCCGGGCCGAGGCTGTCGGCGAGGACCTCGACATAGGTCTCCGTGTCCGCACGGTCCAGCCGCACCACCTCGCACAGCCGGGCGAGCTGCCCGGTGACGAGACCGCCGAGCTGGGCCGGCTCCAGCCGGGAGAGGCCGGAGCCGGCGAAGTCGCGGATCGGGGAACGGCCGCCGGTCATCGGAGCCCTCCCCTCGCGATGGCATATGCCGGAACACGCCCGTGGTGGGCGAAAAGAGACCCGCCCCGGAGGGCGGGTTCGGCGGGCGGCGCATCCCCCGGCACGCACAGGTACTCGGGATGAGAACAAATGTTCGATGATCCGGAGTGAAGATCCGACGGTCGGGGTAGGGGTAAAACAGCCGGTCGTAGCGGTACGGGCGGATCGGCGGCAGCAGGCACGGTGACAACTCCTTTAGTCCTGGCCAACGATTTTCGCCCAGGTGACTACCCGTCCCGTCGAACGATCATGTGAGTTGCAGGCATATGCGCGTCGTGACCTGAATCACGCATGCTTTTTGGCCACTTCCGCGGCTGGATCACACCTTCCACCAGGCCAGGAACGAACTCCACAAGCCTCCCTTTTGCGCCTTGCCCTGCGATGGGCCCTGTTGTCCGGCCGTCGCCGCAGGCTTCCCCTGCGCCCCGGTCTGCGGGCCTTTGTCCACCCGTATCGGCGCGAACCGGGCGGGCAGCGCGGCCAGCGCGCGGTTGAACGGCCCCGGCCGCCAGGTCAGGCTGTCCACCGGCACCGCCAGCTCGATGTCCGGGAGCTGGTTGAGCAGGTTCTCGATGGCCGCGATCGTGATCAGCTGGGCCGGGTCCTTCGCCGGGCAGCCGTGCGGGCCGGTGCTCCACGCCAGGTGGGCGCGCTTGCTGAGCAGTTGGCGCGAGCCGGACAGCGCCGGGTCGGTGTTGGCCGCCGCGAAGCTGACCAGCACCAGCTCGCCCGCGTCGATCCGGCGCCCGGCGAACTCGATGTCGGCCACCGGGTAGTGGGGCGCGTAGTTGGACATCGGCGGGTTGTTCCACAGCACTTCGTCGATGGCGTCCTCGACCAGCAGCCCGCCGTCGGAGAACCGGTCGTCGGAGAGGATGAGGCACAGTCCGTTGCCGATGAGGTTGCGCAACGGCTCTGCACCGGAGCCCAGCAGCAGGATCAGCTGGTGGACCATCTCCTCGTCGGTGAGCTTCGCCGGGTGCTGCATGAGCCATGACGTCACGTCATCACCCGGCTGTGCCCGGCGCAGCGCGACCAGCTCGGCGACGGACTGGCCGAGCACCTCGTTGGCCTTCTCGGCGTTGATGCCGTCGAAGATGCCGTTGATGCCGAAGATGACCCGGTCCCCGATGTCCGCGGGGCAGCCGAACAGCTCGCTGAAGACGAAGAGCGGCAGCAGCTTGGCGTAGTCGTTGAGCAGGTCGACCGAGCCGCGGGTGCTGAACTGCTCGATCAGGTACCGGGAGACCCGGTCCACGTTCCGCTTCAGCAGGTGGCTGTCCACCCGGGCCATGGTGTCCGTGACGGCCTGGCGCAGCCGCAGGTGGTCCGCGCCGTCGGTGAACATGCAGTTCGGCCGGTAGGCGAGCAGCGGCACCACCGGGCTGTTCGGGTTGACCTTGCCCTCGTTGAAGGCGCGCCAGCGGCGCGAGTCCTTCCGGAAGGTGTCGGGGTCCTGGAGCAGTTGCAGCGCCGCCGAGTAGTCCGTGACGAGCGTGGCGTTCACCCCGGGCGCCAGCTCCACCGGCGCGGTGGGGCCGAAGTTGCGCATCCAGGCGTAGTACGAGTCGGGGTCCGCCTGGAACTCGGGGCCGTGCAGGGGCACTCGGCCGTGTGCGGGGCAGCCGGGCGGAGGGGAGGGGAAGCCTGAGTCGGTACTCACGTGGTGCTCCTAGCGGTACGCGTCTGGAGATACCGGACCAGGGCGATCAAAGCGTCGGCGGACGATTTCTGGTCGCGGGCATCGCAAGTGACGATGGGGGTTTCGGGCAGCAGGTCGAGGGCGTCGCGCAACTCGTCGTCGGAGCGGACCGGCGTGTCGTCGAAGTGATTGACGGAAATCGCGTAGGGAAGCCCGTATTGTTCGACGAGGTCGATGACGGGGAAGGACTCCTTGAGCCGCTCCGGGTCGACCAGGATCAACGCGCCGAGCGCGCCTCGGGTCATGTCCTCCCACACCTGGACGAAGCGTTCCTGCCCGGGCGTTCCGAAGAGGTACAGCACGAGTTGCTCGCTCAGCGTGATGCGGCCGAAGTCCATGGCCACCGTGGTGGTGGTCTTCCCCCGCACTCCCTTGAGGTCGTCGACCAGGGCGCCGGCCTGGGTCATCCGCTCCTCGGTGCGCAGCGGCGGGATCTCGGACATGGTGCCGATGAACGTCGTCTTTCCGACCGCGAAGTGCCCCACGACCAGGATCTTGGCCGCGGTCTTCACCGCTCCGTCGAGATAGACGCCATCAGCCGAATCGGGCCTGGAGCCCATTCAGCACCTCCTGAAGGAGCGATACGTCGGCGAGTTGGGCACGAGGCACCGGGGGCCGGACCACCAGGTAGCCCTCCGACGACAGGTCGGAGAGCAGCACCTTGATGATGCCGATCGGAAGCTTCATGTGCCCGGCTATCTCGGCCACCGAGAGCATGCCGCCCGAACACAGGTCCAGGACACTGTGCTTCTCCGGGTCGAGATGGACCGGACGCGGCTGATCGGACGCGGTGACCAGGGTGATGAGGTTGAACTGGTCGTCGGCCGGCAGGCCGCGACCGTTCGTGATGACGTACGGTCGCACTAAATCCGTGGACTGCGCTACGGGCTCATCCGATTCGTTCATACCTGGGTACTCGTGTTTTCGCGAGGCGGCGCGGTCAGGACCTTGCCGAGTTGGCCGACGAGTTGCTGCATCCGGAAGGTGATGGCCGCCATGTCGACGTCCGGAGCGGACGAGACGGCCAGATAGGCGCCCGCACCGGCGGAGATGAGGAAGACCCAGCCGCCGTCGAACTCCACCAGGGTCTGGCGCCAGACCATGTCCGGGCCGCCGCAGAAGCTGCCCATCGTGCGGCTCAGCGACTGGATGCCGCTCATGGCCGCGGCGACGGTGTCGGCCTCGTCCTTCCTGACCTGCTGCGAGCGGGCCATCAGCAGCCCGTCGGCGGAGATCAGGATCGCGTGGCGCGCCCCGGGGACCTCCAGGGCACTCTCAAGCATCCATGACAGGTCGTTGTTCACTGCGGTTCATGCCCTTCCCTTTGTGCGGAGCGCCCGGACTGTGTGCCGAGCTGGAAGGCGCCCATGATCGAAGCGGCTTCCTCGTTCGTCCGGGTGGGGGGCGCGGGGGCGTCCGCACTCGGCACGATGGAGATCGATCCCTTCCGGCTCCGTCTCGGCAGACCGCCGGGGGTCGAGCTGGACGGCCGCTCCGCCGGCGCGGCAGCCCCGGCGGCCACCCCGTTGGGAGCGGGGGTACGGGAGGCCGGCGGCTCTTTCGGCTCGGGCATGTTGGTCAGAAGCTCCTCGGGAAGAAGCACCACCGCGCGTACGCCGCCGTAGGGGGAGGAGGAGTCGACGGACACGTTGAAGCCGTACCGCTGGGCGAGCACGCCGATGACCGCGAAACCGAACTGCGGCGGGTTGCCCAGTCCGGCGACGCCCGCCGGGCCCTGGCCGGACAGCAGCTCGTCGGCGCGCGCCTTCTCCTCCTCGTTCATACCGACACCGGCATCGTCGATGATGATGCAGACACCCTTGGGCACAGTGCGGGTGGTGATGTCGATCGGGGTGTCGGGGGCCGAGTAGCTGGTCGCGTTGTCCAGCAGCTCGGCGAGGGCCAGCGCCACGGGCTCGACGGCGCGGCCGATCAGGGCGAAGTTGGTCTGCGAACGGATCTCGACCCGCGTGTAGTGCCGGATACGGCCCTTCGCGCTGCGCACCACGTCGTAGACCGACGCGGCGACCCGCTGCCGGCCCAGCCACCCGTCGCAGAGCACGGCGATGGACTGCGCACGCCGGCCGAACTGCGAGTTCATGTGGTCGATCTCCAGGAGGTCCTGGAGGACGTGGTGTTCGCCGAACTTGTCCTGGGCCTTGGAGATGGCCACCTGCTGCTCGTTGGCCAGGCCCTGGAGGGTCCGCATGGCCGACTTGAGCGCGCTCTTGGTGGCGTCCTCCGCGCGGACCCGGGCTTCCTGCACCGACTCGGAGTAGCCGCCCTCGAGTTCCGCGTAGCGGCTCTCCAACTCGGCGTTCTCGGTCCGCAGTCTGGCCCGCGCTTTCCGCCCGCGGAGTATGACGGTTGCGGCGAACGGCGCGCCGGCGATCAGAGCCCAGAGCGCCGGGTCCTGTATGTAATGCGTCATGAGACTCTCTTCAAGCGACTAGACGACCACCAGGGACTTAAGGGGGGCTGCGTCTCTGCGTCCGGGAGGTACTGATGTGCGAGGGTGCCGCTAAGGCACCCGCGCGACCCGGGGCGTCGCACGCGCCTTGCCGGCGGCAGCGCAGACGGGTCGGCACAACTAAGAGCGCCCGTATGCCCGACTGCGGCATGGTGCTCCTCGGTGTGGTGGACCCTCTCGACCCGATCGCCGTCTGTCCTGCACGCTCATTGGCTAGCCTGGCAAGCGGGCCGATCGTACCACCATGATCAGCCACGGGGCGCGCAAGTGCCGCTGGCACGTGAAATCCTGACGCGACGTCAGTACAATGCCCGCGCAATTCCCCGGCGAACGCCCTTCCGGGCTCGGTACTTTGCCCGGATGCGTGCCGACTGGTTCGGGGTACGGGCGGCTGTCCCGCCCCGCACCAGCGCGTTTGTGAACGTTGTGCGAAGGCCGACCGCCTTTTCGGGGAGGCTACTTGAGAGCCTGCGCCGCCTTGGACCAGTTGCCGCGGAGGGTGTCGAGATAGGAACGGGCCTGCGAGCCGGGGCTGGTGCCCTCCGCGAACAGCCGCATGTTGCCGGTGCCGGTGTTGTAGCCGAGCGCGAGCAACTGGTCGGTGGTGTACGCGCCGGTGCGGTGCGCGGGGAGTTGGGCCTGGAGGTCGTGCAGGTACCAGGCGGCCGCCTGGATCGCCAGGTCCGGGTGGTCCGGGAGCTCCTCCCAGCTGCGGTTCGCGAACGGCCGGCCGCGCTTGGTGTCGTCGAACGCGGCACGGTGCATGTTGGCGATGCCGAACGCGGCGTCGGGCTTCGACTTCTGCCAGGCGCGCTCGAAGGCGGGGTCGTGCGGCTTGTACGACTCGTTGTAGAGGATCGCCATCAGCAACTGGGCGTGCACACCGGCTTGCCGGGCGTACGTGACGACGGGCCCGGCGAACTGCGCCGGGTCGTTCGGGTCCGGTGTCGCGGACCGGGTCGGGTCCGGTGTCGCGGACCGGGTCGGGGCCGATGTCGTGGGCGCCGCCGTGCTGTGCGGGGCGGTGCTCCGCGCGTCGGCGTCGTGGTCGCCGTGCCCGTGGCCGACCGCCAGGAAGGCGGCGACCAGGCCCGCGACGGCGAGCCACGGCCAGATGCTGCGTCCGCCGGCCACGCTCGCCTCCTCATCGGTCGGGTCACCCGCTGCGAGGGTAACCCGGGCGGGCCGGGGCGGGCCCGGCGGCCGAGGCCGGCCGGGCCCGTCGGCTCAGACGTTGACGCCGAAGTCGCTCGCGATGCCGGCCAGGCCGGAGGCGTACCCCTGGCCGATGGCGCGGAACTTCCACTCCGGGCCGTGCCGGTACAGCTCGCCGAAGACCATGGCGGTCTCGGTGGAGGCGTCCTCGGTCAGGTCGTAGCGCGCCAGTTCGCGGCCGTCGGCCTGGTTGACGATCCGGATGAAGGCGTTGCGGACCTGGCCGAAGCTCTGGCCGCGCCCCTCGGCCTCGTAGATGGAGACGGGGAAGACGATCTTGTCCACCTGGGGCGCGACGCCCGCGAGGTTGACCTTGATCTGCTCGTCGTCGCCGTCGCCGCCGCCGGTGAGGTTGTCCCCGCTGTGCTCGACCGAGTGGTCCGGGCTGGCGAGGTTGTTGAAGAAGACGAAGTGCTGGTCCGACAGCACCTTCCCGGCCGTGTCGCACAGCAGGGCCGAGGCGTCCAGGTCGTAGTCGGCACCGGTGGTGGTGCGCACGTCCCAGCCCAGCCCGACGGTGACCGCGGTCAGCCCCGGCGCCTCCTTGCTCAGTGAGACGTTGCCGCCCTTGGACAAAGTCACGCCCACGAACTACCTCCGGTTGTCCTCGTCGTTCCGTGTTCGGCTGCTTGCCGGAACCGACGCCGCACGGCGTGCCACGGTTCCCGGCTTGCGTAAGAGCTCAAGCTTTTCGGCCCGGCCCGTCAGTCGTCGGAGTCCTTCTTCCCCGGAGAGGCCGCGTACGCCTGCCCCGGTGTCATCGGGACGCCGTTGATCTCGACCGTCTTGTACGTGCTGACCTCGGCGCAGGACGACGACTTGTCCGCGGTCTCGGGGTGCGCGTTGGCCAGCGCGGTCTTCGTGTCGCCGGCGGAGGCCGTGCCGCTGCCGCCGGGGAAGCTGGTGCCGCTGGACCAGTCGGAGCCGATCACCAGCGTGACGCCGGCCGCCGTGCCCTGCTTCAGGTGCGACGACGGCAGCCCGAGCGCCTTGGCCGCGGTCTGCGCCTGGCCCTTCTGCCCGGGGCCGTAGGTCAGGGTCGTGGTGGCCGTGGCGTCGGCGTTGCCGCTGCTGGTGGCCGGATTGAAGCCCTTTTGGACCAGCGCGCCGGCGATGTCGCCGGCCCGCCCGCCGACGGTGGTGCCGTTCCGCACGCTGACCGTGACCTGCGAGGCGGGCACCGCGGTGGCCGACGGGCTCGCGGTCGCCTTGGCCGCCGCGGACTTGCCACCGCCGGCGGTGGTCAGCGCCTGGTCGCCCGCGATGGTGGAGAAGAGCGTCTGCGCGCCGGCGCCCACCACGACCCGGTTGGAGTCGCTCGGGTCGGGCGCGGTCTGCATGGTGGTGAAGGTGATCCGCTTGGACGGCACCTTGTTCACGTCGTCGGCCAGCCCGATGAGCTTCTTGACGCTGCCCAGCCCGGTGTCCACGGTGAGCGCCTTGGTGGCGGCGTTCGCCAGCTTGTAGACGGCCTCGGGGTTGGTCAGGGTGCCCGCGCTCTTGAACTTGCGGATCAGCGAGCTGAGGAAGGCGTGCTGGGCGTAGGTGCGCCCGAGGTCGCTGCCGTCCCCGAAGCCGTGCCGCGAGCGCAGGAACTCCAGCGCGCCCACGCCCTTGAGGGTGTGGGTGCCCTTGGAGAGCTTCAGGTGGGAGTACGTGTCGTACACGTCGCCGCTGACGCAGACCGGCACGCCGCCGACCGCGTCGGACATGCTGACCACGCCGGAGAAGTCGACCTGGATGAAGTGGTCGATGGGGATGTTCGTCAGCTGGTGGACGGTGGCCACCTGGCACGCCTGCCCGTACGCCAGCGCGCTGTTGATCATGCCGTGGTAACCGGCGGTCTTCGCACCCGTCTTCGGGTCGGTGCAGGCCGGCACGTCGACCTCGGTGTCGCGCGGGATGCTCATCACGGTGGCGTTGGAGCGGTCGGCGGATATGTGCAGCACCATCTCCACGTCCGCGTTGCCCCCGCTCTGCACGCCGGTCTTGGCGCAGCCGCCGCCCAGCTTGCAGTCCTCGGTCGAGGTACGGCCGTCACTGCCCATCACCAGGATGTTGATCGGGGTCCGGCCGAAGGCGTCCGCCTTCTCCTTGCCGGCGCTGTCCTTCCCGACGCCGTTGGTGAGCGAGACGCTGGTGATGTTGCCGTTCAGGTGCTGGTAGAACCACCAGCCGGCGCCGGCGGTGACCACCACCAGCAACGACACGGTGATCGCCGCGATCCGCAGGAACCGCCGCCCTCCGCTGCGGCGCTTCGCCCGGCTGCCGCCGCGCCGCCGCGACCCGCCCCGGCCGTGCGCCGCCGCCCGGGCCGCGGCCCGCCCGCCGGATATCCCGCCGCCGGAGTCCCCGGGGTCCGGGTCGCCGCCACGGGCGCGGGAGCCCCGGTCACCGGGTCCGGCATCGTGGGAGCCGCCGCGCGGCCCCGGCGGTTGCGGTGCGCGGTCGTACGGCACCCGGCCCTCCGGCGGGCCGCCGGCCGGCCTGTCCCAGGGATCACTCATCTCCCACTCCCTTGTCCGAGCAGTCCTCGCGAGGCCCGCGGCCGGTTACGACCAGTGAAGCGGTGACTCCACTCCGTTTTCACGCTTGCGCAATGCGGCAAGGATAGGTCATGCCCCTGTGCGGACCCGATGAGTTCGGGCCGGCCGGCCCGGGTCACCCGAGCGCCGGGCAGGCGAGGCCGCCCCGGCCCGCCGGCCCGCAGTGGACGGCGAACGGGGCGAGCTGCGCCCGCTCTCGAAGTACGGCTCCCGTCGGAGGGCTGGGCGATGCGGCGGCGCACGGATGACGCGGGCGATGCGGTGACGCGAGTGGTACCAGTGACGTGAGTGACACAGGTGATCCGCGCCACACCGGGCGCCCGGGGCCCGCAGCCGACCCCGTACGCGGCACGACACCCCCTGCCCCGTAGAGGGTGTTCATGGTCGCCATGGTTCCCGGCTTACGCAAGCTCTAAAGTGTTCGCCATGCAGCAGGCGGCGAGGCGAAGCGGGAGGGTGCCGGTGACCTGGGAGACGGCCGAGCTGGAGGGGGGACCGGCGGACGGCACCCGGATACGGGTGACCGGGCGCCCCAAGGTGCTCCAAGTCACCGTGGACTGCCCGGTGGAGGAGGGCGCGCCGGAGGTGAGCGTGGCGGCGGTGTCGGTCTACCGCCGCAAGGCCGGCCCGCTGCCCCTGCGTTACGGCTGGGACGGCGCGAGCCCCTGAGGCGGGCGGGCAAGTGGCGGGCAGGCGGCGGCGGGTCAGCGGGCGGCCAGCGGCTGGACGCCCGAGCCGCACGCCCGTGCGAGCCGTACGACCCGCACGGCCGTCCGACCCGGATCTCCCCCGATACGTACCGGCCCCGAAGCGAGTTGACACCACCGGGTGACAGCACGCGCAGACGCCCTTCCGGCCCGACAAGGATTGCTAGGTTGCGCAATCGGGAAACGGGAAAACCGGAGAATCCGGATCATTCGGCGTCGAAGAGGGAGCATATGCCGGGTCGTCACAGCGGAAGTCCTGGACGTCGTGAGGAACTTGCGGCCGCGGCCCGGCGCCGGCGGAGCCGCCGGGGCACGGTCGTGGCGAGCGTGGTCTCCGCGCTGGTGCTGCTGGTCTCCGGGTGCGGCTGGATCGCCCTGCACGCGAGTGCCGACCCGCACACGTTCACCGCGGACGGCATCAGCGGCGAGCGGCCCGCCTCCGGCGACGGCCAGAACATCCTGCTCATCGGCTCGGACTCGCGCGCCGGGACGAACCGTCGACTCGGCGGCGGGAAAGGCACGGTGGGGCGCTCCGACACCACCCTCCTGCTGCATGTCTACGCCGACCGGCGGCACGCGGTCGGCGTCTCGATCCCGCGCGACACCCTGGTCGACATCCCGCCCTGCCTCCTGCCGGACGGCACGTGGTCGGCGCCGCAGAAGAGCACCATGTTCAACGGCGCCTTCGCCACCGGGCTGACCGCGGACGGCAATCCGGCGTGCACGCAGAACACCGTCGAGCACCTGACCGGCCTGCGCGTCGACCACACCGTGGTGGTGGACTTCGCCGGGTTCGCCGCCATGACCGCCGCGGTCGGCGGCGTCCAGGTCTGCCTGCCGCAGGACGTCTACCAGAAGGACCTCAGCCCCGGCCGGGCCACGCGCGGCGGGCTGCTCTTCCACCAGGGCCTGCAGACCGTGTCCGGACAGCGGGCGCTGGACTACGTCCGTATCCGGCACGGCATCGGCGACGGCTCCGACATCGGCCGGATGAAGCGCCAACAGGCTTTCCTGGCAAGCCTCTTCAAGAAGGTCAAGGCCAAGGGCTTCGACCCGACCGTGCTGTTGCCGCTGGCGAACGCCGCCGTCCGCTCGCTCACCGTCGATTCGGGACTCGGCTCCGTGCCGAACCTGCTGAAGTTCGCGCTGTCGCTGAAGGACATCGACCTGCACAACGTCCAGTTCGTCACCGCCCCCTGGCGCTACGACGGCCCGCGCGTCGCCCTCGTCCACCCGGCGGTCGACCGGCTCTGGGCCGACCTGCGCGCCAACCGCCCGCTGCCGGCGGCCACCACCGCGCCCACGCCGCACCCCTCCGCCACCCCGGCCCCGACGGGCGCACCCGGCGCCGGCATCAGCGTCGCGGTGGACAACGGCACCACCGTCTCCGGCCTCGCCGCGCAGGCGGCCGCGGCCCTGACCACCGCCGGTTTCACCGTCACCCGCACCGGCAACGCCCCCGGCCAGGCGCCGACCACCACCGTCGTCGAATACGGCGAGGGCGACCAGGCCCAAGCGGCCGCCGTCGCCCGGCTGTTCCCCGGGGCGCGGCTCCTGCCCGTCGCGACCGGCTACGGCGTCCGGCTGATCCTCGGCCCGGACTACGCCGGCCACTCCGCCTCCGCGGCCCCGCCGGAGGACACCAGCCCGCCCCGCTCGGCGAGCGACAGCCCCTGCGACGACCTCTCCTACGGCGGCCCCTCGTCGGGAGGGTGAGCCGGAACCGGGGCACCGCTCAAGCGGGGTCGTTGCGGGGCCGTTGCGGCTCAAGCAGGCGCGCCCGCAGGCCCGTCGACGTCAAGCAGGACCGTTGGCGGGCCCGTTGCCGCTCAAGCGGGACCGCCCGCAGGCCCGTCGACACTCAAGCAGGACCGCCGGCGCGGCCCGTTGCCGCTCAAACAGGCGCGCCCGCAGGCCCGTTGCCGCTCAAACAGGACCGCAGGCGGGGCCGTTGCCGCTCAAGCGGGACCGCCCCCACGCCCATCAACGCTCAAGCGGGGCCGCCGGCGGGGCCGTTGCCGCCCGGGCTGGTGAAGCCGGGGCTGCCGAAACCCAGCCGCGGCCGCCTCACGACCAGGGCGGAGCCGTCGAGGTCGCCCTGGCCCCCACCTTCGCCCGGCGGTCCGGGTGCCGCGGTGCGGAAGGGCGCCGCCGGTGCGCCGTCGGCGAGTTGCTGCCGTAGATAGGGGAGGACGCCGCGCACCAGCAGTGCCTGCCGCCAGGCCGCGCGGGCCCGGGCCACCCGCTGGGCGGCGCGGGCCTCGGCGGCGTCCCGCCGGGCGGTGAGCATCAAGCCCACCCCGCCGACCACCAGCGCGACACCGAACACACCCGCGACCGCGTACCCGATGTCGATCAGCGGCGTGCCCGCGCCGCCGACGTCGCCGGCGGCCCGCAGTCCGTATCCCAGCACCAGGAAGAGCACGGCGGCGGTGCCGCTGAGCATCGGCACCAGGACGGCGAAGGGCGCGAACAGGCCGGGCCCGCGGGCTGCGCGGCCAGCGCCGGCGTCGGCGTCGGCGTCGGACGGGGAGTCGTGACCGTCCTCCCTGTCCTGCCCGTCCTCCCCGTCTTCCCCGTCCTGCCCGGCCGGCAGCGAGGGGAAGGCGTCGCGCAGCGCGGCGTATTGGGCGTACTCGGGGGCCGCCGTCGCGGTGATCGCGGCCATCGCGTTCAGGGCGCGGGCCCGCAGCTGCTCGACGGTGGGGCCGCCGGGCCGCCGGCCGCGCACCGCCCCGAGGATCTCCTCGCCGCGCAGCGCCTGGTCCAGCACCCGTGTGAAGTCGGCCCGGTGCGGGCCCGCCCACCGCTCGTCACCGCGCATGGTCCGCCTCCCGTTGCCCCGCACCACGAGCCGGCCCGCCGCCCGGTCCGGCCCCGCCCCCACCAGCATAGTCAGTCGGCTTGCGTGATTGCGTAATGGTGCAATGATGTCGTCCCGGGAGTCGCTCAAGAGCCGGCCCCACGACTGGCCCCGGAGCCGTACCCGGGAGCCAAGCCCGAGGCCCCTGCGCGAGACCGGACTTGGGGACCCGTACCGGGCCGCGGACCCGGGAGCGGCCGGGGACCTGCCCGCCGCCCGTTCGCGCGGGAGGCGCGGCAATCGCGGGTGCGTACCCTGGTGCCTGCACATTGCCGCGGTCAGGGAGGTTCACGTGACAAGGTCTGGCGGACAGCTGGGCGAGCCATCTGCAGAGGTGCTGCAGAGCGTGGCCGCGGCTTTCGGTCTGCTGGCCTCTCCGATGCGCCTGCACATCGTCTGGATTCTGGCGCAGGGCGACTGCGACGTCACGGGACTGGCCGAGCGGGTCGGCGCCACGCTTCCTGCGGTCAGCCAGCACCTGGCCAAGCTGAAGCTCGCCGGTCTGGTGCATGCCCGGCGCGAAGGCCGCAGACAGGTCTACCTGGTGGACGACCCGGACGTGGTGACCGTGGTGCGGCTGATGGTCGGTCAGCTCGCCGAGCGCCCCACCCCGGCGCGAGGCGTCCGTGGCCTGGGCGCCTGACAGGCTCGCCGGCTCCGCCCGCCCCCTGGCCGCCCCGCAACGCGACGACCTCGCGGACGCCACGGCCCTCGAAGTACTGCGCGGCCTGGAGAGCGGCCCGCGCGGGCTGACCGAGACCGAGGCCGAGGAACGCCTCGCCCGCTACGGCGAGAACAGCATCCCCGGCTGGCGCCCCGCCTCCTGGCCCCGGCGCTACGCCCGCTCCCTGCGCGACCCGTTCACCGCGATCCTGCTGGGCCTCGGGCTGGTCTCCGCGCTGGTCACGGCGTGGGGCACCGCCTGCGTGATCACCGTGCTCGTCCTGGTCAGCAGCGCGCTGCGGTCCCGCACGGAGTACCAGGCCGACCGGTCGGCGGACGGGCTGCGGCACCTGGTCGCCGCCACCGCGACCGTCCAGCGCAGATCCGCCCCCGGCGCGGCCCCCCGCTTCCGCGAGATCCCCGTCGCCCTGCTGGTGCCGGGCGACGTCATCCGGCTGGGCCCGGGCGACGTGATCCCCGCCGACGTACGGCTGCTGCGCACCCAGAACCTGACCCTGCACCAGGCCGCGCTCACCGGCGAGTCCGCCCCCGCGGCCAAGCGGCCCGACGACATGCCGCGCGCCGCCGCCGGCATGTTCGAGCGCGCGCACGCCTGCTTCCAGGGCAGCAGCGTGGCCTCGGGCAGCGGCACCGCGCTGGTCACGGCGACCGGGGCGGCCACCGAGTTCGCCCGCGCCTACCGCGGTCCCGGGCGGCGCCGGGAGTCCGCGTTCGACCGCGCGGTCAACGGGATCTCCTGGATTCTCATCCGGTTCATGCTGCTGACCCCGCCGCTGGTGCTGCTGGCCGACGCCGCGCTGCGCGGCCGGGGGCTGGAGACGCTGCCGTTCGCGGTGGCGGTCGCGGTCGGACTGACCCCCGAGATGCTGCCGGTGGTCGTCACCACCGTGCTCGCCCGCAAGGCCGCCGCCCTCGCCCGCGACCACGACGTCATCGTCCGCTGGCTTCCCGCACTGCACAACGTCGGCGCGATCGACGTCCTCTGCACGGACAAGACCGGCACCCTCACCTGCGACCGGCCCGTCCTCGACAGCTCCCTGGACGCGTTCGGCCGCCCCGACCCCGAAGTCCTGCACTGGGCAGCCGTCAACAGCCTGTGGACACTCCAACTCGCCGACCTGCCCGCCCCGGACGCCCTGGACGAGGCGGTCCTGGACGCCGCCACCGCATCAGCCGAACCACCCGCCGACAGCCTCACCGCGTACGACGCCTACGACGGAGTAGCCGCACTGCCCTTCGACCCGGTGCGCCGCCTCGCCACCGCGGTCGTCCGCCGCCCGGGCCACCGCGGCCTGCACACCCTGGTCACCAAGGGCTCCGTAGAGGAGGTACTACGCCACTGCACGCGGCTGCACGCGGCCCCCGCGGAGCAGTCCGGCACCGTACGGGAACTCCAGCCGGACCCCACCCCCACCACCGGGGAACCGGACCCCAACCCCACCACCGTCCTGCCGGAACGCAACCCCACCACCGGGGAACGGGACCTCGACGACAGCGAGCGGGAGCGTCTGCTCGCGCTTGCCGCGGGCCAGGCGGCGCAGGGACTACGGCTGCTCGCGGTCGCCGTCGCCGAACGCCCCGCCCGGCTGGGCGACTACGGCCCCGCCGACGAACAAGCGCTGACCTTCGCGGGGTTCGTCGTACTGCGGGACGCGCCAGCCGACACCGCCGCTGACGCGCTGGCGGCGCTCGCCGACCGGGGCGTCGCGGTCAAGGTGCTGACCGGCGACCACCCGGGCACCGCCGCCCGCGTCTGCCGCGACCTCGGTCTGGAGCCCGGCACCCTGCTCACCGGCGACCGTATCGACGGTATGGACGATACGGACCTCGCGCGGCAGGCCGAGCACACCACGGTCTTCGCCCGCTGCACCCCGCAGCACAAGGTCCGGGTGGTGCGGGCACTACGGGCGGCCGGGCACACCACCGGCTTCCTCGGCGACGGCGTGAACGACCTGCCGGCGCTACACGCAGCGGATGTCGGCATCTGCCCGCGCGACGCCGTCGATGTCACCCGGGAGGCGGCCGACGTCGTCCTCGCGGCCAAGGACCTCACCGCCATCGACCACACCATCACCGCCGGCCGGCACTCCACCGGCACCATCGCCACCTACCTGCGGATCGCGCTCTCCTCCAACCTCGGCAACGTCATCGCGATGCTCGCGGCCGGCCTGCTGCTGCCCTTCCTGCCGATGCTCCCGGCCCAGGTCCTCCTGCAGAACCTCTGCTTCGACGCCGCCCAACTCGCCCTCGCCTACGACCAGCCGGGCCCGGACGCGCTGCGCCACCCCTCCCCGCTGCGCACCCACGACTTCCTCCGCTTCATCACCGCCTTCGGCCTGCTCAACGCCGCGGCCGACCTCGCCACCTTCGCGGCCCTCGCGCTGATCGTCCCCGCCTCGGCCCACATCTCCGGCCAAGCCGCCTTCCACTCCGGCTGGTTCACCGAGAACCTCATCACCCAGGCACTGGTCATGGTCCTCCTCCGCTCCGGCACCCGCGCACCGCTCCCCATCCGCACCGCCGCGGCCGGCCTCGCGGCGATCGGCCTGCTCCTCCCCCTCCCCCCACTCGCCCACATCCTCGGGATGACCACCCTCCCCCTCACCTACTACCTCCTGCTCGCCTCGATCCTCGCCGTATACACAGTCGTCCTCTTCACCGCCAAGTCCCGCCACCTCAGGCGCTACACACCCCCCTTCCACCCCCAACTCCACCGCGTGTAGCCGCACCAAGGATTTCCCTGTGAGGCGCCATGGGTTCCTCTGTTCTTCCCCATGATTTCGTATAGGAATTCAAAGTGCCGTGGGGTATCGTCCC
>NZ_JBFBIV010000079.1:0-40157 GCF_040702025.1 Streptomyces sp. NPDC088194
CCGGCCACGGGGCACCCTCCCGTGGCCGGCACGCGCCGCTCGACGTGTGCGCGGGCCCTGACCGGCCTGACCGGCCTGACCGGCCTGACCGGCCTGACCGGTCGCTCAGACCCGGTCGGCCACGATCAGCAGATACTGGAAGCTGCCGTTCTTGTAGGCCGTCAGAAACGGTTCTTCAACGCCGGTGACCAGGTGGTCGGCCTCCTTGCGCAGCTCCCAGTACGGGATGGCCGTCGCGGTGAGGTCCTCGACGTGGACCGGGACGAGCCGGTTGGCCGCCATCGCCCGGAAGTACGCCGAGCGCGGGTGGATGTCGCAGATGTAGTGGGCGTTGATGAGGGACACCTCGCGGGACGCCTGCCCGTAGGTGTCGTTGTAGCAGCCGGTGATGGTGACGTAGCGTCCGCCGCGGCGCAGCAGCCGGGCGTGCTCGGCGAAGAGCAGTTCCAACTCGACGTACATCGTGGACTCGTTGTTCCAGGAGGCCGCGTAGCCGCCGGTCTGGAAACCGGTGTCGAGCATGTTGCGGTGGTGGTAGCGGACCTTGCCGTCGATGCCCCGGGCGCGGGCCTGCGCGTTGGCGAACTCGGCCTGCTTGGTGGAGAGCGTCACGCCGTCGGCGGAGCAGCCGTAGCGCAGGTGCGCCACGACGCTGCCGCCACCGCGCCCGCAACCGGCGTCGAAGACCCGGTCGGTGGGGGAGAGCGGCCCGAGGTGGGTGGCGAGCAGTTCGGCCTGGGCGTGTTCCAGCCGGTGCAGTTCCGCGGTGATCCGCTCCCGGCGCACGCCGGGGTCGGTCTCGTCGAGCACCGACCAGTCGGCGTCACCGACGCCGTAGTGGTGGTGGTAGAGGTTGTCGATCTTTCCGAGTTCGAGGTTGACCGGGTTCTCCTCGGCGTTCCAGTAGTCCGCGACGCGGGTCTGGTACGAGGACTGGGCCGGCACCGGTGCTGTGGTGGTGCCGCGGTGGGTCGTGGTCAACGCTGACTCCTTTGGTACAGGGTGCTGTTGGTGGTGCGGGTGAAGCGAACTGCGCCTACCAGTAGTTCGGCAGGTGGTAACGGTGGGTGTTGGTGGCGTGCCACTCGTGGTTGCCGGCCACCCAGTCCGACAGCCCGCGGGCGTAGCGGCCGACGACGGGTGAGGTCGCCGACAGTGCGGCGGCCTCCTCCTCGAAGGACGCCATGATCTGGTTGTGGATCTCGACGCTGCGCAGATAGGCGGCCTTCAGCCCGCACCGCTCTTTGGCGGCCACGACCTGCGGCAGGTTGAGATGGTGCGGATCGGTCTCCAACTCCTTGGTGAACGAGTAGAGGTCGTTGACGATGGTCGTCGCGTTGCAGGCGAGCGCGGTGATCCGCTGGATCTCCGGGCGGGAGTAGACCGGTTCGGGCAGTTCGTAGCCGTCGACCGCGTCCACGATCGACAGGCAGGGGCGGAAGTTGTTGAACTGGCGCATCACCAGGTACTCCCACACCTTGGGCACGAACCGGGTCTCCGCCCAGGCGGCTTCGGCGAGGTAGCCCAGGTGCAGGCGGGCGATGTCGTGGACGAAGCGGGTGGTCTGGCTGGGCGTGGCGAAGCCGGCGTACTCCTTCATCGCCCAGTGGTACGAGCGCAGCGGCCCGTCGGCCTGCATGCCCTGCTGCCAGTCCGCCTCGGCTTCCGGCGTGCCGTGGAAGGGGTCGATCGCCGACTGGGCCATGATCAGCGGGCCGCCGAGTCCGCGGTGCGACCCGCCGCGGTCCTCCTCTTCCTCGCAGTAGCAGTCGTCCACGAGGTTCTCGGCGAGCAGGAGTTGCCCCGCGACGGTCAGGCGGTCCAGATCCGCCGCGCCGGGGTGCTGGAGTACGACGGCCCGGCCGAACTGGAATCCGGCGAAGTCACCGCTCCAGGCAGTGGGGAACAGGTCGAGTTCGCGCGCCCACGCCTCGAGACGGCGGTCGACCTCCTTGACCTTCTCCGGGTCGGCGGGCGTGGCCGGCTGGTACCTGAGTCCGGGGATCGCCCCGGTGGGGCGGGCGGACGCGGGACGAGGGAAGCTCGGCGGCCCGGGCAGCAGCGGGCGCGCGGGGGCGGCGTCGGGGGGAGTGGCCATCGCGGACTCCGCTCGGTCGCTCGGCGCGGTCACTCGACCCGGCCGAGCTGGACGTTCTCCAGGATGCCGACCGCGTCGGGCACGAGGATCGCCATCGAGTAGTAGGCGGTGACGAGGTAGCTGATGATCGCGGCGTTGTTGACGCCCATGAAGCGGACGTTCAGGCCGGGTTGGTACTCCTCGGGGATGCCGGTCGCGTGCAGGCCGACGACGCCCTGGTCGGCCTCGCCGGTGCGCAGCGCGATGATGCTGCTGGAGTGCTGCGGGCTGATCGGGATCTTGCCGCACGGGAAGATCGGGACGCCGCGCCAGGCGGGGACCTCGTGGCCGTCGACATTGGCGGTGCCGGGGACCAGACCGCGCTTGTTGCACTGCCGGAAGAACGCGGCGATCGCCTTCGGGTGGGCGATGAACAGCCGGGTCTTGCGGCGCATGGCGAGCAGGTCGTCGAGGTCGTCGGGGGTCGGCGGGCCCGAGTGGGTGCTGATCCGCTGGCCGTAGTCGGCGTTGTGCAGCAGGCCGAACTCGCGGTTGTTGACCAGCTCCCACTCCTGGCGCTCGCGGATCTCCTCGATGGTGAGCCGGAGTTGCTGCTGGGTCTGGTCCATCGGGTCGTTGTAGAGGTCGGCGACCCGGCTGTGCACCTTCAGGACGGTCTGGGTGAGCGACAACTCGTATTCGCGCGGCGCGAGTTCGTAGTCGACGAAGCCGCCGGCGATGGACGGCTCACCGGAGTGGCCGGCCTGTAGCGGGATGTCGGCCTCGCCGCGGCGGTTCGCGGGCAGCCGCTGCTGCTCGGCGTACGCCGCCAGGTGCGCGGCCAGCGACGGCTCGCGGGCGATCAGCTCGCGCGCGGTCTGCCAGGGCAGGACCAGCAGCACGCCCGCGGTGTCGGCGCGCACCGAGGTCGTCCACCGCGGGTCGGTCCGGCCGATGGCCTCGTCGCCCAGCTGGTCGCCGTCGGTGACGACCCCGACGATCCCCTCCTCGCCGTACATCCCGGCGGTGTAGCGGGTGAGCCGGCCGTGGACGACCAGATAGGTGTCCGTCACCGGCTGCCCGGCCTCGAACAGCACCTCGCCGGGGCGTACTTCCTTGACCTGGAAGCGGGCGGCGAGTTCCGTGAGCACGCCGCCGGTGTCGGTGTAGCCGTGCAGCGGGGGCAGCTCGGTGAGGGTCTCGGGGATGACCCGGACGTCGTCGGCGCCGTTCTGCTCGAACTCCACCCGGCCTCTGCCGACGCGGAGTTGGCGGCGCCGGTTGACCCGGTAGGTGCCGCCCTTGATGTCCAACCAGGGCAGCATCCTGATCAGCCAGCGCGAGCTGATGCCCTGCATCTGCGGTTCGGACTTGGTGGTGGTCGCGAGTTGGCGCGCCGCCTGGGTGCTGAGACTGGTGAGCTGTGCGCCGCTCGCTGGTTCGGCGGCGGGGTCGTCGGTGGTGGCGCCGGTGGTGCGTACCGATTCGGGCACGTTTTCTCCCGGAAGATGAGCTGGACAAGCAGCGTGAGGAGAGGTGAGAAGGGGCGAACGCGACTGGTGGACAAGGGCGTTGGCGGACGCAGTCGGTCTGTCGGACGTTGGCGGGCGCTGTGGGCAATGCGGGTGAATTCCGCGCAGGGATCAGCCAAGCAGCCCCGGCCCGAGCCGCGGTATAGCGCGCGGGGGGCGCCTTCGCGCCCCCGGTGGTGTAAACCTCCGTGGTGAGGCGGGGCGTGGGAGTGCGCTCGCGCGCGTGCTGCCCGCGCACCCCGCGCTCCGGCGCGCGGCGGCACCCACCCGGCGCGCGAGCCACCCCCGCACGCCGGGGAGAGAGGGCCACGGCCCGCACGCGTCGCCGTAGGCCCACGCGAGCGGTGCCCGCCGCCGCACGGACGCTGACCCGACCCGACCCGACCCGACGCGACGCGACCCGATCCGATCCGACCGCGCCCTCTGACCTGACCCTCCGTCAGGAGAGCGGCGCGGCCGCGGTGGTGGCGAGTGCCTCGGCGCGCAGCGCGGCGGCGACGCGGCTGACGGACTGCTCCGGCGGGAGGGGGAGGCGGGCCAGCAGCAGCCGGCGCTGTTCCTGGGGGCCGCCGCGGACGGGCAGGACGCGCACCCCGGGCGGCGCGACGGGCGCGAGGGTGGCCGGCACCGTGGTCAGCCCGCAGCCGGCGGCGACGAGGTGGAGCTTGGCGAGCCAGTCGCGGGCGGTGAGGGCGATCTCGGGCCGCTCGTCCAGGCCCGGCCAGACGCCCATCAGCCGTTCCTCCCCCGAGGAGGGACTGGCGATCCAGCGCTGTCCGCGCAGGTCGGCGACGTCGACGTACTCGCCGCGGGCCAGCGGGTGGGCGGCCGGCACCGCGAGGTACAGGGGGCGTTCGGTCAGGGTCTGAAGGGCGAGCGGGGGCGACTCGGTGTCCGGTGCGCGAAACGGCGGCCCGGAGGCGAGCAGGGCCAGGTCGATGCTGCCGGCGCGCAGGGCCCGGGCCAGTGCGGGGGTGCTGCCCTCACGCCCGACGACGTTCAGGTCGGGGTCGGTGCGGCGCAGCTCGGCCAGGGCGCGGGCAACCAGCACGGCGCCGGCGCTGGGCATCCATCCCAGCCGTACCGTCCCGCCCTGCGCCGGCAGGCCGGACAGCTCACGCGCGGTGGCCTCGATCTCGTCGAGTACGGTCGTGGCGCGGCGCATGACGATGCGCCCGGCGTCGGTGAGCCGGACGCCGTCGCGGCGCCGCTCCAGCAGTTCCGCGCCCGCGGCCCGCTCGATCGCGGCGATCTGCCGGGAGACCGCGGACTGGGTGTACCCGAGCGACGCGGCGGCCGCGGTGAAGGTGCCCTGCTCGGCCACGGCGCGGAAGACCCGCAGCGCGGTGAGCGACACTTCGGTGAAGTCCATGACGTCTACGCATACCACCAGTGCGGAACTCTCGTTGGACTCATGGATGCGGGGTTCCTAGCGTGGAGGCATGAACACTTCGCGCATCGCCCTCGTCACGGGCGCCAACCAAGGGCTCGGCCGGGCCCTCGTCGAGGGGCTCGCGGCCCGCATGGACCAGGACGACCTGGTCCTGCTCACCGGCCGCAACCGGCAGCGGGTGACGGACGCGGCACAGGAGGTCGCGCAGGCGCCCTCGACCCGGGCGCGCGTCGAGGGCGAGGTCCTGGACGTCACGGACGCCGCCGCTGTCTCCCGCCTCGCCGAGGACCTGCGGGCCCGCCACGGCGGGGTCGACGTCGTCGTCTCCAACGCGGTCGCCCGCCTGCTGCCCGGCGAGTCGCAGGCTGAGCGGGCCGACGAGTTCATCGACGTGTCCAACTCCGCCACCCACGCGGTCCTGCGCGCCTTCGGCCCCGTCCTGCGCCCCGGCGGCCGGCTGCTCGTCGTGGCCAGCAGCCTGGGCACCCTCGGCCACCTCGCGCCACGGCTGCACCGCCTCTTCGACGGCGCGTCCCTGGACCAGGTCGAGTACGCCGTCGAGTCCTGGCGCAGCGCCGTCCACCACAGGACGGCCACGGAGGACGGCTGGCCGCTGTGGCTGAACGTGCCCTCGAAGGTGGCCCAGGTCGCCGCCGTGCGCGCGGTCGCCGCCGACCGCCGCGACCGCGACCTGGCCGACGGCACCCTGGTCGCCGCCGTCTGCCCCGGCATGGTCGACACCCCCACCTCGCGCCCGTGGTTCGGCGACTTCAGCCAGGCCCAGTCGCCCGCGCAGGCCGCCGAAGCAGTGCTCGACCTGATCCTCGCCGACCGCGTCGACCCCGCCCTCTACGGCGAACTGGTCCGCTTCGGCAAGGCGCTGGACTGGCACGCCGGCACGCCGCCGACGGAGCAGGACCGCCTGCTCACGCCCTGACCGCACCGCGGCCATGTCGTGCCGCACAGCTGAGGAGCCCCCGCTGACAGCACCGCCCGCACGAGTGGTGCGGGTGCGTTCCGGCCCGCCGGACCGGATCTCCGCTCACGCGGGGCCAGCGTGGAACGCCCCGCCCGGGCCGAACACCAGCCGGGCGAAGTTGTCGCCGATCCGCCGGTGGGCCTCGGGGGAGGGGTGCACCTCGTCGGGCAGCGGCAACTCCGCGTAGTCCGCCGCTCCGTAGAGCTCGCGACCGTCGAGGTAGTGCAGATGGGGGTCGTCGGCGGCGCGCTGCTCGACGATCCGGGCGAGTTCGTCGCGGATGACGTTGAGCGTGAGCCGCCCGGCGGCGCGTTCGGCCGGGTCGCCGGTCGCCTTGAACCGGAAGACCCCGTCGCCGAAGTCGGGCGCGAGCGGACCGGGGGTGTCCTCCTGCACGGGGCACAGGATGGACGACACCACCAGCAGCGGCGTGTCCGGGTGCCCCTCGCGGATGGTGTCGAGGAACCCGTGCACGGCGGGGCCGAACGCGCGCAGCCGCATCAGGTCGGCGTTCACGATGTTGATGCCGAGCTTGACGCTGATCAGGTCCGCGGGGATGTCCCGCATCGCGCGCGCGGTGAAGGGGTCGAGCAGCGCGCTGCCGCTGAACCCGAGGTTGACCAGGTCGACTTCGCCCCGGGACGCGGCCAGTGCCGGCCAGATCCCCGTCGGATGGGCGGCGTTCGAGCCGTGGCTGATCGAACTGCCGTGGTGCAGCCACACCTTGCGCCCGCTCTTTGGCGCCGGTTCGACCGGCGCGTCGGTGCGCAGCGCGACCAGCTCGGTGCCTTCGGTGTGCGGCAGCCAGATCTCGACGTCCTTGTCGTACGGCGGCAGGTCCGCGAAGTGGGCGGTGCCGGCGGGCCCTTCGCGCACCTCGGCGGCCTGGGTGGCCATGTCGATCATGCGGAGCCGCCCGCCGGGCACGGTGGCCTGGCCGGCGAGGACCCCGTCGACCAGCAGGTCGTACACGCCGTCCGGGGGGAGCGGCGCGCCGACGTACGCCCGCTTGGTGGGCAGCGCGTCCAGTTCGACGGTGGTCGCCCGGGTGCGGAAGACCAGCCGCACCCCGGACGGCTGCGCCTCGGCCATGGCCAGTTGGTCGTCGGGGAACTGGCGGCGCGCGGAGGCGGGCAGCCGGTGCGGGAGCAGGCCGTGCGGCGTGCGCTCCACCTCGACGGCGCCGCGCAGCATGCCGGCGGTGAGGGGGGTGGTGGTCCAGTCGTGCTCGGTGTTCATGGTCCTTGCCTGTCGATCACGGTCCCGGTGGCGGTCCCGGTGGCGGTTGCGGTCGTGGTCGCGTTCACGGTCCCGGTGGCGGTCGTGGGCACGGGGGTGGCGCTCACGGGGACGACGGTCGCGGGTGGGCGGGGAAGGTCCGGTTGCGCAGCAGGGCGTCGAGGGAGTCCACCATCCAGTCCCAGGATTCCCGGGGATCGACGGCGGTGTGGCTGAAGCCTCCGCTCATCTCCAGGCTGATGTAGCCGTGGAAGACGCTGCCCAGCATCCGGACCGCGTGGGTCTGGTCCGGCTCGGTCAGGTCGTACCCGCGCAGGAGCGCCCGCGTCATCTGGGCGTGCCGGACGCCCGCGCTGGAGGCCGCGGTCTGCGGGTCGAGCCGGAGCCGGGCGGCGTCGTACCGGCCCGGGTGTTCCCGGGCGTAGTCGCGGTACGCGTCGGCGAACGCGGCCAGCGCGTCCTTGCCCGCGCGGCCCGCCAGCGCGGCGGCGACCCGGTCCGCGAGTTCCGCGAGAGCGAGCAGCGCGATCCTGGTCTTGAGGTCCTGCGAACTCTTCACGTGCGAGTACAGGCTCGCGACCTTGACGTCGAACCGCCGGGCGAGTGCCGAGACGGTCACCTGGTCGAAGCCGACCTCGTCGGCCAGCTCCGCACCCGCCCGGGTCAGCCGCTCAGCCGTCAACCCTGCGCGCACCATAAGCTCCCTCCCGTTTTCCGATAACCATCATGCGCATACCTAAGACCTTTAGGCAAACACCTGAGTCTTGCAGGCGGCGATGGGCAGGCGAGGCGGTCAGTGCGCGGGTGCCCACGGTCGGCGGGCGGGCGCAGGCCCGGGCGGAGGCCCGGGCGGGGGGAGGGGCCGCGGGCCGGGAGCAGGAGCAGGGTGTGCGGTGAGCCGGCCCGGGGCGAAGAGCGGGGCGGCGGGCGGCTCTGCGGTTCGCCGGTCCCGGCGGGAAGCGCGAGGCGCCGGGCGTGCCACCCGTTGAAGGCAGCGGGAGAGCGCGCGGGGCACCCCGCCCCGGTCACGGCACTAGAAGGAGTCGCCGTACCAGTGGAAGGCGCCTGGCGCGGTGACGGTCGCGAGGACCTCGGCCGCGGGGGCGAGCACCGGGCGGGCCATCCCGTAGTGGGTGGCCTCGGGAACGGACTCGGCGAGGAGGTGGGGGAGCGCGCCGACGACGGCGGGCTCGGCGGGCAGCCGTACGGTCGCGGACGTCGCGCCCGCCGCCCGCGCCCGGACCGCGGCGGCCGACAGCAGGGCGCCGGCCGCGTCCTCCTCCCGGCCGGGGGCGAGGGCGATCTCCGCGAGCTCGACCTGATCGGGGGCGGGGCGGCGGAGCACGGCGAAGCCGAGCGGGCGGCCGGACGGCGCGAAGGGAGCGGCGAGGGAGGGGAGTCGGCCGGCCCGGTCGAGTCGGCCGGGGCCCCCGGGTCCGCCGGGTTCACCGGGTTCGCCGGGTTCGCCGGGGAAGAGGGGTGCCCCGGGCTCCGGGTGCCTGCCGCTTCCCCCATGTCCGCTGTCCTCCGCGACCAGGATCTGCGCCGGGGCCGCGTACCAGACGGGCACCCGGTGCTCCCAGTCGTCCGCGCCGCGCACCGTGGTCAGCGGGCGGACCGCGTCGAAGCCGTCCCGCAGTGCCCGCAGGGCCGGCAGGTCGGCGCGGGTCGAGGGGCGTACGGCGGCGGCGCCGGGGTGCGGCGCGCGGTCGGTGAGCGGGCCCGACCAGCCGGGGGCGGCGAAGGACCGCCACCCCGCGCCCTCGTAGACCCGCGGGGTGGCGGTGAACAGCAGCGACCAGGCGCACCCGTCGGCCGTCATGGCGGCCACCGCCGCCGCGAGCAGGTGCCGGACGTGGCCCTGGCCGCGCGCGTCGGGGTGGGTGGCGACGCTGCCGAGGCAGCCGACGCGCTGCGGGCGGCCGGTGGCCGAGCGAATCGGCCGCGGCAGGTAGTGGAGCACCGAGACCAGCCGCCCGCCGTCGTCCTCGGCGACGAACGTGCGGCTGTGGCGGCCCGGGTCGCGGCCCCACAGCGCGACGACCGTCGCCGCGTCGGGGAAGGCCGCCGCCCACAGGGCGTGCAGCGCCGGCTCGTCCGCCGGCGCGGCGGTGCGATAGCGCATGGCGACGGCCTTCCCTCTCCTACGGTCACGGTCGCAGGGCCCCGCGGCCCTGCGGCTCCATACGGTCTTGCGGTTCCTCTCGGACTCGCGGTCCTTACGGTGAAGCGTGGCGGTGGGCGCACGACGCACGACCGGCTCAGCGAGGCCCAACCGGCCGCGCCCACCGCCACGTTCGCTCGGCCGCAGGCCGCCGCGCACCCAGCACCCGCCGCGCACGCCGCGAACTCAGAGGATGAGGTTGCCGGTTGTCGCGCTGATCCTCTTCCCGTCCGCGGGCAGCCCCTTCCGGTCGACACCGTCCTCGGTGCACGCGGTGTGCAGGAGCGACGACGTGTCGCCGAACGCGTCCTCCGCCAGTGCGAGTTGGCCCCCGGTGAGCCGGGCGCCGACCGCCGTGTAGCGGTTGTGGCCGTCCGCGACGCGCACATGCGCGGTGTCCGCGTCGGCCGCGCTGCTGCGCAGGTCGGCCAGGTCCCAGGTGACGGTGGCACCCGTTCCGGCGTCGCGGGAGAGCAGCGCCTTGGCGGTGTTGGTCCCGGACAGGGCGGTGCCGCCGCCGACGCTGATCCGCTGGTCGCGCACGGCGCTCAGCGCGATGCCGGTGTCGGTGAGGCTGCCGCCGTCCACGGTGACCTCGGACGCCCCGACCGCGAGCGGCGCCGCCTTGGGGCTGCCGACCAGCCGGCAGTCGGTGAAGTGGACCGGGCCGCTGCCGCGCAGCACGTTGCCGTCGAGCCCGGTGAACGTGGTGCGGACGAAGTGCACCGGCGCGGTGACCGGGGTCTGCACGAGCACGGACGCCTTCGGCAGGTCGAAGGTGCAGTCGGTGACGGTGGTCGGCCGGGTGGAGCGCGCCGACTGCTGGGCGACGGCGAAGAAGGAGGCGGTGCAGCCGCGCAGTTGGGCGCCGTCGGCGTTGACCACCAGGGTGCCGGCCGGGTCGAAGGTCGGCCGGGCGATGACCTTGACGTTCTCCAGCGTCAGGTCGGTGATCTTGGTGTTGGCGGTGAACCAGGAGCAGACGTGGTTGCGCACGGTGATCCGCTTGGCGGAATCGCCCCACTGGGCACCGGAGTTGGCGATGTCCATCAGGCCGGAGTTGCCGTCGAAGAGCAGGTCGTGCTCGTACTGCCCGTGGGTGGTGAAGGGGTTGCCGCCCTCGTCGTCGCCGTCGCCGTGGCAGTTGACGACCTGGCAGTAGGCCGACGCGGTCAGGTCGTTGAGGTGGCGGACGTTGCTGCTGGTGCAGTCCGCGACGTGGCCGTACAGGCAGTAGATCTGCTGGGTGAGGTAGCCGGCGCCGCCGTACATCACGGTGGGCGGGTTCTTCAGCCCGCACTGGATCGTGCGGTAACGGGTGCACCAGCGCCGCATGATGACCGGCCAGAACGTGCCGGTGGCCTGGATGCCGGAGACGTCGCAGTCCACCGCGTACTCGTACGCCACCGGGTGCGATCCGGTGTACTCGTCGTCGACCGCGCCGGTGTCCTGGCCGGCGCCGAGGAAGACGAGGTGGTCCACCCGGACGCCGACCACCGGTTCGACCCGGCGCCAGGTCAGCTTGCGGCCGGCCGCCAGCGGCCAGCCGTTGAGGTAGTCGACGCGGATGTGGGTGCCGTCGATGACCTCGGTGACCTCGACCATCTTCTGCAGCTCGCGCTCGTCGCTGCCGCCGCCGGCCACCTCGTCGCTCTGCACCGCCCACCACTGGCCGACCTTGAAGGCGCCGGAGTCCGGCACCGGGAAGGCGTCGGTGAGTTCGATGACCTCGGCGGACAGCGCGTGGCTGACGGTGTCGCCGGTGACGGTGCCCTGGAAGAAGAGCACGGCGCCGAAGGGGTTGTCGTGGGTGTTGCGCTCGATGCCGCCGGTGTGGACGGTGTGGCCGCCGAAGTCCAGCGTGAGCCGGGAGCGGTGGTAGGTGTGGCGGCGCTGGAAGAGCAGGTCGGTGTGGGCCTCCACCCGGTGCACCGACGGGTCGTCGACCATGGCGTCGAGCGCGTCGTCGGCCGGGGCGGAGGCGTCGAACAGGCCGAAGCCGCGGAAGTCCAGCACCCCGTCGTGCAGTCGGCGCCAACGGCCGTGCGCGGGGCGGTCGTTCGGGCGCAGCACGGTGCCGCCGTTGGGCGCGCGGGTGCTGCCGGCGTCCCACCGTACGGTCATGCCGCCGCCGTCGCCGGGGGCGCGGTAGCCGGCGACCACCGTCACCGTCCCGTCCCGCAGCGACTTCGACGGGGTGGCGAGCAGGTCGGCGACGGTGGCGGCGGTGGTGGCGGGCCGCCCCGCCGTGCCGCCGCCCTTGGCGCCGCTCTTCCCGTCGTCGCCGGTGTCCTTGGCGCTGCCGGCGGGTGCGGCCGCCTGCGCCGGAACGGTGGTCAGCGCGCCGGCCGCGACGGCGGCCGCACCGATACCGCCGGAACGGAGCAGGTGTCTGCGGGTGGTGGTCATGGAGTGGTGCCGTCCTTCCGCTGGGGGCCGAGCGACGTGCGGTACGGGGGCATGAACGCGGTGCGCGGCATCTGGTCGGCCAGGACCCCGCCGTCCACCACGATCCGGGTGCCGGTCAGGTAGGCGCCGCCGTCGCCGGCGAGCAGCAGCAGCGCGCCGGTGCACTCCTCGGGCCGCGCGTAGCGGCCCAGCGGGATGCGCTGACGGTACGCCGCCTCGAACGCCTCGCGGTCGAACGGGAATTCGCCGTCGATCGGGGTGTCCACCATGCCGGGGGCGAGGCTGTTGACGGTGATGCCGTGCGGGGCCAGCTCGACCGCGAGGGTCTGGGTGAGCAGGTCCACCGCGGCCTTGGAGGCGTTGTAGTGCGCCAGCCCGGCCTCGGCGACCAGCGCGTTCTTGGAGGTGATGTTGACGATCCGGCCGGGCAGGCCGTCGGCGACCATGTGCTCGGCGACGCGCTGGGTCAGGAAGAACACCGCGTCGAGGTTGACCCGCATCACGCGGTACCAGCTGTCCGGGGTGATCTCGTTGAACCGCTCCAGGGCCGCGGTGCCGGCGTTGTTGACCAGGATGCGGATCGGTCCGGCCTGCGCGCGCACCCGGTCGGCGAAGTCGTGCAGCGCCGCGGTGTCGGACAGGTCCTGCTCGACGACGAGCGCGCCGCGCCCCGCCGCGCGGACCAGCGCGGCGGTCTCGGCCAGCCCTTCGGCGCCGGGCAGGTCGGTGAGGACCAGGTCGGCGCCGGCCTCGGCCAGCGCCACCGCGAAGGCCCGGCCCAGGCCGCGGGCGGCCCCGGTGACCAGCGCGGTGCGACCGGTCAGGTCGAAGCGCGCCGCGGCGGGGCCGCCGGCGGAGGTCACGACTGCCCCAGCCCGAGCAGGTCCAGCGACGGGCGGTGGATCAGCGCCTCCACGGCGTCCTGGTCCAGCGGGTCCAGACCCGGGATGCCGGGGATGCGGGCGATCCGGCGCAGCCCTTCCACCGAGTCGTTCACCGTGGTGAAGGGGTAGTCGCTGCCGAACAGCAGCTTGTCCCACACGCCGTAGTCCTGCACCAGGCGCAGGCTGTGCCACAGCTGGAACGGCCGGTAGTGCAGCGCGCTGATGTCGGCGTAGACGTGCCGGTGCTTGCGGATCACCGCGATGCACTCGCCCTCGAAGGGGTGGCTGAGGTGGGCCAGCACCATCCGCAGCTCCGGGTGGCGCATGGCCACCCAGTCCAGGTGCCGCGGCATGGCGTACTCCAGCGGCGCCTGCGAGACGAAGGTGGTGCCGGTGTGCACCAGCAGCGGCAGGCCGTGCCGCTCGGCGTAGGCGTAGAGCGGTTCGTACGCCTCGTCGGCGGGGTCGAACCCGGCGTACATCGGCATCAGTTTGATGCCGCGCAGCCCCAACTCCTCATGTCCGTAGCGCAGTTCGTCCTGCCAGCCGGGCTGGGTCGGGTCGAGCGAGAGGTAGCCGATCAGCCGGTCGGGGTGGTGCGCGACGTAGGCGGCGACGGCCGCGTCCTCCACCCACAGCCCGCTGCGGCGGGCCTTGCCGCCGACCACCACGGTGCGGGTGTTCTCCGGCGCGCTCGCCGCGTAGTCCTCGTACCGGACGGTGAGGTCCACCTCGCCGGCGTGCGCACGGGCCGACTCGGCGCGGAAGGCGTCGTCGAAGTCGTGGCTGTGCCGGAAGAGATGGGAGTGCACGTCGACGATCATGTGCGGTTCCTCTTCTCCCAGCCGTCCGCGAACATGTTCCAGAAGCGGTGGGTGGGCGGGTGCTCCGCGAAGACCTCGTCGACCAGCTCGATGCCGAGCCCGGGTGCGGTCGGCAGCTCGATGTGGCCGTCGGTGATCGGGAGCGCGCCGCGGACCGCCTCGAAGACATACGGTTCGAGCAGCCCGTCGAAGGTCTCCAGGATCTTGAGGTTGCTGATCCCGAGCGTGGCGTGCACCGAAGCGGTGGTGCACAGCGGCGAGTTGGAGTTGTGCGGGGCGACCAGCATGCCGTGCGCGTCGGCCTGCGCGGCGATCTTCCGCAGCTCGGTGAAGCCGCCGGCCATCGACAGGTCGGGCTGCACGATGTCCACGGCGTTGGTCGCGAAGAGCTGCTTGTACTCGTAGCGGTTGTGGAAGTGCTCGCCGCCGGAGATCGGGAAGGCCGCGATCTGCCGCAGCTCGGCGTAGCGCTCGATGTGCGTCCACGGCAGCGGCTCCTCGAACCAGCCGATGTCGTACGGTGCCAGCTCGTGCACCAGCCGCCGTGCGGTGGCCATCGCGAACCGGGCGTGCCCCTCGACGAAGAGGTCCACCTCGGGGCCGACCGCCTCGCGCACCGCGGCGACCAGCGCCAGCGAGCGGCGCAGCTCGCTGCGTTCCAGCTCGTGCAGGCCCGCGCCGAACGGGTCGAACTTCAGCGCGGTGAAGCCCTTGGCGACGGTCTCCTTCGCCTTGGCGGCGAACTCGGCCGGCTCGCGCTCGCCGGTGTACCAGCCGTTGGCGTAGACCCGGACCCGGTCGCGGGTGGCGCCGCCGGTGAGCCGGTAGGCGGGCACGCCCAGCGCCTTGCCCATCAGGTCGTACAGCGCCTGGTCCACGCCGGAGACGACGACGCCGCCGATGTCGCCGCCGCGCAGGAAGTCGCCCTGGTACATGCGCAGCCAGAGCTCTTCGACGTCGAACGGGTCGGCGCCCAGCAGGTGCCGGTGGCCCATCGCCTCGGTGAGCCGGCAGGTCTCGTCCACCCGGTAGGGGTGGGTGATCTCGCCGACGCCGGTCAGGCCCTGGTCGGTGTGAATCCGGACGTAGCCGAAGTCGCGCCAGGCGGTGCCGAGTTGCAGCGTCTCGACCTTGCTGATCCGGCCCGCCGGGCCGGCCGGCCGGGTGGTGTTCACGGTCAGCATCAGCGGGCCCCCGTCGCGGTGCCGGCGCCGCCCATGGTGGAGACGTGCGCGAGGTCGCTGGGGCCGCCCTCGGCCAGGGTGCGGGTGACGGCCGCCTCGGTCGCCTCCAGCAGGCGGTCCACGTCGGCGTCGGTGTGCGCGTAGGACAGGTGGCTGCGCTTGAGGTTCAGCGGCAGCTCGAAGACGCCGTGCTCGATGAGGTGGCGGCGGTAGCCGACGAAGAGCGCGGTGTCGTTGGCGAGCAGGTCGTCGTAGCTGAGCGGCGCCGGGCCGGGCATGAAGTAGCTGACGAAGACCGAGCCGTAGCCGGTCACCACGGCGGGCACGCCGATCCGCTGGTAGAGCGCGGTGAGTTCGGTGCGCACCCGATCGCCGAGCCGGAAGACGTGCTCGTGCACCGGCTGTTCGCGCAGCTTGCCGATGGTGGCCAGCGCGGCGGCGACCGGCAGCGGGTGGCCGTTGTAAGTGCCGGCGAAGAACACCGGGCCGCCGGGACGGCTGCTGAACTGCTCCATCAGGTCGGCGCGCCCGCCGAGCGCGCCGATCGGGGCGCCGTTGGCGATGGCCTTGCCGAGGGTGGTCAGGTCCGGGGTGATGCCGGAGATCGCCTGGTAGCCGCCGAGGGCGTGCCGGAAGCCGGTGATCACCTCGTCGAAGACCAGCACGCTGCCGGCCGCGGTGCACTCCTCGCGCAGCGTGCGCAGGAACTCCTCGGTGGGCAGCAGCGCGCCCACGTTGTGCGGGATGGGCTCCACGATCACCGCGGCGATGTCGGTGCCGTGCTCGGCGAACGCCTGGCGGACGGCGGCGACGTCGTTGAAGCGCAACACCAGGGTGGCGTCGAGGACTTCGGGCAGGATGCCGGTGGAGGTCGGGTCGTGCCGGCCGACCCGGTCCGGGGCCGAGATGACGTTGAGGCTGACCGCGTCGTGCCAACCGTGGTAGCAGCCCTGGAACTTCACCACCAGGCGGCGCCCGGTGGCCGCGCGGGCCACCCGCAGCGCGTGGAAGGTCGCCTCGCTGCCGGTGCTGGTGAGCAGCACCTGCTCGATCGACGGGATCAGTTCGGCCAGTTGCTCCGCGAGGACCACCTCGGCCTCGGTGACCGCCACCCCGGTGAGACCGAGCCGGCCGGACGCGTCCGCGACCGCGGCGGCCACGTCCGGGTCGTTGTGGCCGAGCAGCGGCGGCCCGAACGCGGCGTGGTAGTCGGTGAATTCCCTGCCGTCGCTGTCCCAGAACCGGGACCCCGCGGTGCGGGCGATCACCAGGTCGGTGAGGCCGGGAATGCTGCGCTGGCCGCTGTTGACACCGCCCGGTATCACCCGGCGGGCCCGCTCGGCGAGCGTCATGTGGTGCTCCTCGCGTCGATGCTGTGGGTGACGGTCCCGGCCCTGCCCGGCCGGGACCGCAGGACGCCATCCGCCCGGCAAGTCGTCGCAGGATTCGTTCGCTGCACTGAAGGAACGATTTTCAAGAACACTGTTCTGAATATCCGAACAGTAGGCTGATCTTAGATCCGGTTTAACCCTCGGTCAAGGGGGGTCCGGTGGTAACCTGTTTTGCTATGCAGAACAGTGTTGAGCGCGGCGCGGATGACGAGCGGGGCCGCGCGGCGGGGGCTGAGCCGAAATACCTGGTGAAGACCGTGGCGAGGGCCGCGGAGCTGCTGGAGGTGCTCGCCGCCGGAGGACCCGGAGCGGGACTCAGCGTGACCGAGGTCGCCCAGCGCAGCGGTGTCTCGAAGAGCGCCGCCTTCGGCCTGCTGCAGACCCTGCGGCACTACGGCCTGGTGGCCGACGAGGGCGAGGGGATGAACCGCCGCTACCGGCTGGGGATGTCGCTGGCCCGGCTCGGCGACCGGGCGCAGGCGCAGATCTCGCTGCGGGACGTGGCCCGCCCGCTGCTGCGCGAGCTGACCGCCGCCACCGGCATGGCCTCGCGGGTCGCGGTGCCGCAGGAGGGCCAGGCGGTGATCGTCGACCAGGTCGACGCCGGCGGCGGCCTGCGGCTCGACCTGCGGATGGGCGCCCGCGAACTGCCGCACTGCACCGGGATCGGCAAGGCGCTGCTGGCCGCGATGCCCGAGCAGGAGGCCAGGGAACTCGTCGCCCGCACCGGGCTGCCCCGCCGCACCTCGCGCACCATCACCGACGAGGCGACGCTCTTCGCCCACCTGTCCGACGTCCGCGCCACCGGCTACGCGCTGGACGACGAGGAGGACGCCGACGGGATCTTCTGCATCGGCAGCGTGGTCCGCGACCACCGGGACCGGTGCGTCGGCGCGATCAGCATCACCGGCCTCAAGCTCGATCTGCCCGGCTGGCGGTTCCGCGAACTCGGCCTCCAGGTAAGGGACTTCGCCGATCGGATCAGTCAGAGCCTGGGGCACGGCAACACCCCGGCGACGTCCGGCGGCCGCACAACGGCCACCGCGGGGTCTTGACCGATTCACCGGCGGCGGGCTAGCGTCTCGCCCCGTCGGACGGTGCCGCGCAAGCACCCTGCCCCTGGTCTGCGCTTTTCCCGCACCGGTCCGCACCGCCATCCGCACATCCGGCAAGCGTCACGGTTTCGTCCTCACCCCAGGCCCATCGAAGGCTGAGGCACATCGTGAACGTTCCCCCTGGCCCCGTGCCGGGTTCCACCACCGACCAGAGCCCCGAGCAGAGCCGTACCGACACATCCCGCCGCAGGCTGCTGCGGGCCGGCGGTATCGGCGGGCTGCTGCTCGCGGCCACCACCACGGCGGTCGCCGCCGGCACCGGCACCGCGTCCGCGGCCGGTTCCGGCTCCGGTGCCGCGAAGCCGGCCGGCCACCCGGCCGCGCCGCTCACCGCCGACTCCGTCGCCCGGCTGCTCGCGCTCGACACCAGGTCGCTCGCGAACGGCACGGTCGCGCTGGTCTCCGGCTATCGCGCACCCGGCGACGGCGGCGGCCTGGTCGCCCGCTGGGACGCGACCGCGACCACCGCGCCCAACGGCGGCACCGTGCTGCGCCCGGCCGGCCAGACCGGCAAGGGCCGCTGGCGCATGGTCCACGACGGCCTGCTGGACTTCCGCCAGTTCGGCGTCTTCGACGCCTCCACCCCGGCCGACGCCGCGCTGGACGCCATGGTCGGCGACCCGGCCGTGTACCGGATCGAGGCGCACACCGACCTCAACTTCACCAAGCGCCACACCTTCACCCGCTCCCGGCTCGAACTCGACTTCGGCGGCAACAAGGTCACCACCACCGGGATCGAGAAGAACGCGTACAACAACCCGTTCGGCGCGGTGCTGTACTTCCTCGGCAAGGTGACCAGCACCACCGTCAAGTCCCAGCTGTCCGCCGCGATGCCCGACCTCGCCGACATCTTCGAGGTGCCGTCGAGCAAGTCCTTCACCGTCGGCCAGTGGTGGAGCGTGGAGATCGACGCGGCCGCCGGCACCGGGCTGTACGAGAAGGAGGTGCAGAAGCTCGTCCAGGTCACCGAGATCGTGGACGGCACGCACATCCGCGTCAACTACAAGATCGGCTGGGAGCTGGCCGCCGGGCGCACCTTCACCTGGACCCGGGTCGAGCCGGTCGAGCGCGTCCACGTGCGCAACATGGTCTTCGAGGGCGTGCCGGACGTCGCCGACGACGACACCGAGACCGGCTCGCACCCGCTCGCCTACGAGTACGCCGTCTCCTGCGACGTCTCCGGCATCGACGCCACCGGCACCTTCTGGCCGGTGATCATCCGCCGCTGGTGTACGTACTTCCGCACCTCCGAGTGCCAGTTGAAGAACCCGGCCTCGGTCACCTACGGCGGCGCCGGCTACCTCACCCAGCAGATCTACTGCCTGTACGGCCACGTCGAGGACTGCCACGTCGCCAACGCCCGGCACCTCAACGACTGGACGGCCTCCGCCTACGGCTACGTCACCAACTGCCACGGCGACGGCGACGACCAGGGCCCCTTCGTCACCCACGGCCAGTTCGAGCACGACCTCACCTACACCGGCAACTCCGGGCTGATGACCTTCGCCAACTCCGGTGCGGCCTGGGGCGGCGCGGCCAAGCGGATCACCGTCCGCAAGCACGCCTGTTCGTGGTTCGTGGCCAGGACCAACATCACCGACCTGACGCTGGAGGACATGCTGGTCATCGGCAACGCCCAGCCGAACTCGGGGATGATCTGGGTGAACTCCGACGGCGCCCAGCTGCGCGGCTGCGTCGCCTCGGGCCCGCTGGTGATCTCCCAGTCCTCCGCCAAGTCGAAGCGCCCCACCGTGATCGCCGACTCGGCCTTCACCCAGGGCAAGGCGTCCGAGGTCACCGCGGCCACCGTCAGCTCCGACGTGCACCTGCTGCGGGTCACCCTGAAGGACCTGGACGGTGCGCAGTTCAACGGCACCGGCGACCTCGTCCTCGACCACTGCACGTTCACCGGAACCGGCGCGGACGCCGGCCCCAGCACCGTCGCGCACGCCGACACCGCGGTGCACGGCGGCACCTTCACCGACACCGGCCTGGTGCTGAAGTCCGCGAAGGACCAGCGGCTGTGGATCGACGGCGGCGCCCGCTTCGGCGGCGGCAACAGCTCGGCGGCCTTCCTGGCCCGCAGTGGCGCGGACCGCACCGTCAGCTGGCAGCTCGACGGCGTCGACTCCCGCGCCGCGGACCAGAAGACCGCGCACCTGCTGATCACCGACGGCGTCAACCACTACCGCGCGGGCGGCTCGGCCTTCTCCGGCGGCCGTATCGAACTCGACCCGGCCGCCTTCACCGGGGACAGCCACCTGCTGCACACCGGCTGCACCGAGGACGGCGTGACCCGCACCAAGATGCCCGCCGAGGGCGACCGGGTGCGGCACACCGCCGGGAACCTGCTGATCTGAGAGCGCCGGCCGGGCCCGTCACGAGCCCGGCCGGCCCCGGCCCGACCGTCGCCCAACGCGGCATCCGGGCAACGCCGTTGGCCAACACCGGCACCGCGCAAGCCACTTGTGTTCCGCGGCCCCTTCCCGCCGAACCTTCCTGCTGATCCTTCCCGCCGAACCGTCCCGCCGACCCTTCGCGCCCACCGTGAGAGAGAGACCATGGCCACCGACCAGACCAGCACCGCCGGCACCCCGATCGAGGGGCGCCCGGTGCGGATCGCCCTCGTGGGCGCCGGCAACCGCGGGCTGACCTACGCCGCATGGATTCGCGACCACCCCGAGCGCGCCCGGATCGTCGCCGTCGCCGACCCCCGGCCCGAGGCACGCGCGCTGGTGCCGACGGCGACCGGGTACGGCGACTGGCGGGAACTGCTCGCCGCCACCGAGGCGAACGGCGGACCGCTGGCCGACGGCGTGATCGTGGCCACCCAGGACCGCGAGCACGCCGAACCGGTGCTCGCCCTGGCCCGGGCCGGGTACGGCGTGATGACCGAGAAGCCGCTCGCCCCCACGGAGGCCGAGTGCCGCACCATCGTGGAAGGCGTCGAGGCGGCCGGCGTGCCCTTCGCCGTCTGCCACGTGATGCGCTACACCCCCTACACCGACCTGGTGAAGAGCGTGGTGGACAGCGGCGTCCTCGGCACCGTCACCGGACTCGACCACCTGGAACCGGTCGGCTGGTGGCACTACGCGCACAGCTACGTCCGCGGCCCGTGGCGCCGCGAGGACCACTCCTCACCGATGATCCTCGCCAAGTCCAGCCACGACCTGGACTGGATCGCCTACGTCACCGGCCGCCGGATCGAGACCGTGGCGAGCTTCGGCTCGCTCGCCCACTTCCGCCCGGAGAACGCCCCGGCGGGCGCCGCCGCCAACTGCCTGGACTGCCCGGTCGAACCGAGCTGCCCGTACTCCGCGCCCAAGCTGTACTACCCGGCGCTGCGCACCACCGGCGCCGCCTGGCCGATCGACCACGTGACCGCGCACGCCACCGGCCCGCAGGACGAGGCGGTCCTCACCGAGGCGCTGCGCACCGGCCCGTACGGACGGTGCGTGTACCGCGCGGACAACGACGTGGTCGACAACCAGGTGGTCGCCATGCAGCTGTCCGGCGGCGCCACCGCGGTCTTCACCATGACCGCGTTCACCGAGCAGACCCACCGCCAGACCCGGATCTTCGGCAGCCACGGCTGGCTGCGCGGCGACGGCGAGCGGGTCACCGTGCACGACTTCCGCGACGACACCACCCAGGTGCACGAGGTCGGCGCGAGCGGCTCCAACGCCGCCGACGGCCACGGCGGCGGCGACTCGGTGCTGGTCGAGTCGTTCGTCACCGCGCTCGCCACCGGCGACCGCTCCCACATCCGCTCCGGCCCGGTCGAGTCCCTCGGCAGCCACCTCGCGGCCTTCGCGGCCGAGCGGTCCCGGCACCAGGGCACGGTCGAGACGGTGCCGCCCCGCTGACCGGCCGCACGCCGCAGCCCGGCCGCGCCCGCACCCGGCGCCACCAGCAGCACCCGCACCCCGCACCACCAGCAGCACCCGCACCCCGCACCACCAGCAGCACCCCGCACCACCCGCACCACCGCACGCTTCGCCCGCACGGCACCGCGGCCCCACCCGCGCCCGTACCACCGACCACCGCCACGCACCACGCTCCGGAAAGCGAGAACCACCGTGAGACGCCGTAACACCGCCGCCCTCGCCGTCGCCGCCGCCCTTGCCGCCACCGCCGTGGCCGGCTGCGGTTCCAGCACCGGTTCCGGGTCCAGCTCGAAGAAGACCATCAACACCTGGGTGTACCCGGTGATCAACGACCCGAAGGCCAACTCCGCCTACTGGGACGGCCTGGTCAAGGGGTTCGAGAAGGAGAACCCCGGGGTGACCGTGAAGGTCTCCACCTACCCGTGGGCCAACCGGGACACCGCGCTGGCCACCGCTCTCGCGGCCGGCAAGGGCCCCGACGTGGCGTACCTGATCCCCGACCAGCTCTCCGCGTACCAGCGCAACCTGATCCCGGCCGACAAGTGGATGCCGGCCGCGGACAAGGCGGCCTACCGCCCGGCCGCGCTGAAGGCGGTCACCGTGGACGGCCAGCCGCTCGCCGCCCCCGTGCTGATGTCCAGCTACCCGCTGCTGTGCGACAAGAAGGTCTTCGACGCGATCGGCGAGACCTCCTACCCGACCACCTGGGACCAGCTCGCCGCGCTCGCGCCCAAGCTGAAGGCCAAGGGCTTCTACGCGACCAGCTACAGCGGCGACACCACCGCCACCCTCAACATGACCTTCTACCCGCTGCTGTGGCAGGCCGGTGGCGACGTCTTCTCGGCCGACGGCAAGAAGGCCACCTTCAACAGCCCGGCCGGCGTCAAGGCGCTCACCTGGCTGAAGACCTTCGTGGACAACGGCTGGACGCCCAAGGACCTGGTCACCACCACCCCGCAGATCGAGCAGACCGACCTCGCCAAGAACAAGGTCGCCTGCACCTGGCAGAACACCGCGGCCGAGGTCGAGCCGTTCTGGGGCAAGGAGAACATCGAGGTCGGCCCGGCGCTGAGCAGCACCAAGTCGGTGGCGTACGGCACCGTCGGCACCCTCGCGGTCTTCAAGGGCGCCAACCAGAAGCTCTCCGGCAAGTGGATCTCGTACGTGTCGCAGCCGAAGAACACCGCGGGCCTGCAGAAGCCGGGCGGGTACTTCTCGCCGCGCACCGACGCGACCGCGCTCTACCCCGGCGACAAGCTGCAGGAGGCGACCGAGAAGGTGCTGAGCAGCACCGACGTCGGCCCGCTCAACAAGTCCGCGCGTGACGTGATGGGCCTGCTCGCCCCGCAGATCCAGGCCGCGCTGCTCGGCAAGACCAGCCCGAAGAAGGCGCTCGACGACGCGGCCCAGGCCGCGGACCAGCTGATCGCCCGCAAGCGCTGACCGCGCGCGGGCGGTCGTCGCCGGCCGGCGCTGACCGCCCGCACGTTCTGACGGCCCGCATGTGCCGATCGCCCGCACGTTCTGACCGTCCGCACGTTCTGATCGACTGTCCCACCAGCCGGCGAGGTCCGGCAGCACCCGTCGCTCCCGAAGGAGGTCCCGTGGCCGCAGTCGCGGAACGTACCACCCGCCCGCAGAAGAACCGACGCGGACCACACGCGCGCCGGGAGGCCCGGATCGGGCTGCTGTTCGTGCTGCCCTGCTTCCTGCTCTTCCTGGTCTTCCGGTTCGGACCGGGCATCGCCGGGCTGGTGCTCGGCTTCACCGACTACACCATCGGCGACAGCACCCACTTCACCGGACTGCAGAACTTCCAGCGGATGATGCACGACCCGCTGTTCTGGTCCTCGCTGCGGGTCACCGTCGTCTACAGCGTGATGGCGGTGCCGTTCACCATCCTCGCCTCGCTGGGGCTGGCGCTGCTCACCCGGCGGGCCTTCCGCGGCTCCCGGCTCTTCCGGTCGATCTTCTTCCTGCCGGTGGTCACCAGCCTGATCCTGGCGTCCACCGTCTTCATCTGGATCTTCTCCACCAAGGGCCCCTGGTCCGACATCATGGGCTGGCTCGGCCTGCCGGACCAGTCCTGGCTCACCGACTCGGCCCTGGTGCTGCCGGCGATCGCCCTGGTCGGCATCTGGTCGCGCTGCGGCTACGGCATGCTCATCCTGCTCGCCCGACTCCAAGACGTCCCAAGGGAGTTGGAGGAGGCCGCGCTGATGGACGGCGCGGGGCCCTTCCAGCGGTTCCGCTACATCGTGGCCCCGCAGCTGAAGCCGGCCTTCTTCTTCCTGGCGGTCATCGAGACCACCAACAGCTTCCAGATCTTCGACGCCATCTACGTGATGACCGGCGGCGGCCCGGCCAACGCCAGCTACAGCCTCGTGTACCAGCTCTACGACGCCGGCTTCAAATACAGCGACCTCGGCTACGCCAGCGCGATCGGCTGCGTGCTGTTCGTGATGACCGTGGTCGTGGCGCTTGTGCAGCGACTGGTGCTCGGAAAGGAGAAGTGACCATGGCGAACACGACCGCCCAGGCCGCCGAGGCGGGCGCGGGCTCCCACCCGGGCCCCGGAGTATTCGACCCGGCCGCCGCCGACGACCGTGCCGCGCGCGGCAGTCGGCCGCGCCGCTCCGGTCGCACCCGCGAGCCCCGCGAGCGCGACACCATCCCCAGGGCGCTGCGGCCCGGCCCGGGCGGGCAGATCGTCCGCGGTGTGCTGCTCGCGGTGGCGGCCGTGGTGACGGTCTTCCCCTTCTACGCGATGCTCGTGCTGTCGCTGAAGCCCGGCGCCGCGGTCTCGCTGCCGGGCAGCCTCCTGCCCTGGCACCTCAGCGGGTCCTCCTACAGCGCCGTGCTCGACGCCCAGGACGTGCCGCGCTGGCTGCTCAACACCCTGATCTACTCGTTGGTGTCGGTGGTCGGCGTGCTGGTGCTGGCCGCGCTGGCCGGCTACGCCTTCGCGAAGAAGCGGTTCCGCGGCAGGGAGGCGATGTTCTGGTCCTTCCTGTCCATGGTCATGGTCCCGTACCACGTCACCATGATCCCGACCTTCATCATGATGGCGAAGCTCGGCGGCGTGGACACCTACTGGGGCCTGATCATCCCGACCCTCGCCAACGCCCAGGCGGTGTTCCTGATGCGGCAGTTCATCAAGGACCTCCCGGACGAGATGTTCGAGGCGGCCCGGCTGGACGGCTGCAGCGAACTGCGGATCTTCGTCAGCATCGTGCTGCCGCTGCTCAAGCCGATCCTCGCCACCCTCGGCACCTTCGTCTTCCTGTGGCACTGGAACGACTTCCTGTGGCCGCTGATCATGGGCCAGAGCAGCGGCATGCGCACCCTCACCGTCGGCATCGCGTCGCTGCAACAGCAGCAGGTGCCGCTCAGCCAGGTGCTCGCCGGTTCGGTGATCGCCTTCGTCCCCATCTTCGCCGCCTACCTGGCGGGCCAGCGGTACTTCACCGAGGGCGTCACCGGTTCGGCCGTCAAAGGATGACCACGCTCATGCCCCACAGCTCCCCGTCCACGCCCACGCCCGCGGCGCTCGCGTCCGTACGCCCCGGCCTGGCCGACTTCCCCGCCGGCGAGCAGCAGCTCGAAGACCTGCTCGCCACCCCTTCGCCCGCCCTGGTGGCCGACGTCGCCCGTCTCGACGGCGACCTGGTCGTGCTCGGCGCGGGCGGCAAGATGGGCCCCAGCCTGTGCCGGCTCGCCCGCCGGGCGCTGGACGCGGCCGGCCGCACCGACGTCGCCGTGCACGCCGTCTCCCGCTGGTCGGACCGGGCGGCGGCCGACGCGCTCGCCGCCGAGGGGGTCCACCCGGTCGCCTTCGACCTGCTCGACGGTGACCCGGCCGGGCTGCCCGACGCGGGCAACGCGGTCTTCATGGTCGGCGCCAAGTTCGGCTCCGCGGGCAACCCCGCCCACGCCTGGGCGGTCAACGCGGCGCTGCCGGACCGGATCGCGCGCCGGTACCGCGACGCGCGGATCTCCGCGTTCTCCACCGGCAACGTCTACCCGCTGGTCGACACCGCCTCGGCCGGCTCCACCGAGACGGACCCGGTCGGCCCGGTCGGCGAGTACGCCATGTCCTGCCTCGGCCGCGAACGGGTCTTCGGCTACCACGCGGCCGAACACGGCACCCGCGTCGCGCTCCTGCGGCTCAACTACGCGATCGACCTGCGCTACGGGGTGCTCGCCGACATCGCCTCGGCCGTGCACGCCGGCGAACCGGTGGACGTCACCACCGGCCACGCCAACGTGGTCTGGCAGGGGTACGCCAACGAAGTGGCCCTGCGCGCGCTGCTGCACGCCGACGCGGAGGCGTTCACCGTCAACCTCACCGGGCCGGAGACCGCCTCGGTGCGGCGGCTCGCCCAGCTGTTCGGCGAGGAGTTCGGCCGGACCGGCGCCATCGCGGGTTCGGTCACGTCCGCCGAACCGTCCCTGGAACAGGCATCCTTGACGATGGGTCAGGAATCCGGCACGGCACTGCTGTCCGACGCGAGCCGCTGCCACGCGCTGTTCGGCTATCCGCCGGTGCCGCTGCGCACGCTGGTCGGCTGGCAGGCCGAGTGGATTCGGCGCGGGCTGCCGCTGTCGGGCCGGCCCACCAAGTTCCACGTCCGCGACGGAAGGTTCTGACCCACCGTGTCCTCCCGCAACCACGAGACCGCCACCGTTCCGGCGGGCCTCTCCCCAGACGGCGCCCCGGGCGAAGCGGCGAGCCCGCTCGACCTGCTCGCCGCCGGGACCGTCATACCGGCCCACCCGCTCGCCCTCGACGCCGAGCGCCGGCTGGACGAGCGGCGCCAGCGCGCGCTGACCCGCTACTACCTGGCGTCGGGCGCCGGCGGGATCGCGGTCGGCGTGCACACCACGCAGTTCGAGATCAGGGACGCCGCCGTCGGGCTGCTCCGCCCGGTGCTCGAACTCGCCGCCGAGACCGCCGACAAGGAGGCCGGCCGGCCCGTGGTGAAGGTCGCCGGCGCCTGCGGCTACACCGCGCAGGCCGTCGCCGAGGCCGAACTCGCCGCCGAACTCGGTTACGACGCGGTGCTGTTGAGCCCCGCGGTGCCCGGCGCCGACGAGACCGGGCTGCTGGACCGGGCCCGCGCGGTCGGCGAGGTGCTGCCCGTCGTCGGCTTCTACCTCCAGGAGGCAGTCGGGGGACGCTACCTGTCCGCCGACTTCTGGCGGGCGTTCGCCGACATCCCGTCGGTGGTGGCGATCAAGGCCGCGCCCTTCGACCGGTACCGGACCGCCGAGGTGATCGCCGCCGTCGCCGCGAGCGACCGCGCCGGCGACGTCGCCCTCTACACCGGCAACGACGACGCGATCCTCACCGACCTGCTCACCCCCTACCGCACCTCCGGCGGCGACCTGCGCTGGTTCGCCGGCGGGCTGCTCGGGCAGTGGGCCGTGTGGACCTCCAGCGCGGTCGGGATGCTGGCGCAGGTACGCGCGGCGCGCGCGGGCGACCAGCAGCTGATGACCGACCTGCTGCGCAGGGCACCGCAGTTGAGCGAGGCCAACGCGGCGGTCTTCGACGTGCGCAACGCGTTCCGCGGCTGCATCCCCGGCGTGCACGAAGTGCTGCGCCGCCAGGGCCTGCTGGCCGGCACCTGGTGCCTCGACCCCGCCGAGCGGCTCTCGCCCCGGCAGGCCGAGGAGATCGCCCGGGTCGCGGCGGCCTATCCGTGGCTGACCGACGACGCGTTCGTGGCGGAGCACCGTGATGACTGGCTCCGCTGACAGCGGGCCGCGTCCCGTCGCGGTGGTGGCGATGCCGCCCGCGCTGCGCGAGCAGCTGTTCACCGCGGACGCCTGGCAGCGGCTGACCCGCCTGGCCGACCCGGTGCTGCTCGACCGGCCCGCCGACCGGACCGCGCTGGCCGCCGCGCTGGCCGACGCCGACATCCTCGTCACCGGCTGGGGAACCGCCCGACTCGATGCCGAACTCCTCTCCGGCGCATCGCGGTTGGCGCTCCTGGCGCACACCGGTGGCGCGGTCAGCCCGTACGCGACCCAGGCCGTCTTCGACCGGGGGGTCCGCGTCACCCAGGCGGGTGCCGCGATGGCCCGCCCGGTCGCCGAGGTGGCCCTCGCCTTCACCCTCGCGCTGCTGCACCGCATCCACCGCTTCGACCACGCGCTGCGCGGCGGTGTGCCCTGGGAGCGGGCCGAGGCGGCGCCCGAGCGCCACCAGATCCTCGGCTGCCCGATCGGCGTGATCGGTGCCTCCCGCACCGGACGCGCCTACATCGCCCTGGTCCGGGCACTGGGCGCCGAGGTGACCGTGGCCGACCCCTACCTCGGGCCCGAGGACGCCGACGCGCTCGGCGTCCGGGTCGCCGGACTCGACGAGGTGCTCGCCACCAGCCGGATCACCGCGGTGCACGCGCCCGCGCTCGCCGAGACCCGGCACCTGCTGGGCCCGAGGGAGCTGGGCCTGCTCCCGGACGGCGCCGGACTGGTCAACACCGCCAGGTCGTGGCTGGTCGACGAGGCCGCGCTGCTGGCCGAGCTGCGCACCGGCCGGATCGACGCCGCGCTCGACGTCTACGACGCCGAACCGCTGCCCGCCGAGCACCCGTTGCGCGCCCTGCCCAACGTGCTCCTGACGCCTCATCAGGCCGCCGCCACGGTCGAGGGCCGCCAGGCGCTGGGCGACAGCACCGTGGCGGAGATCGAACGCCACCTGGGAGGGCGGGAGTTGCTGCACCAGGTGGGCCGCGACGCCCTGGAGAGGGTCGAGTAGCCGCGCGGTCAGCGTCGTGGGCGACGGTCGTTGTCAACTCGGCACGGCCCGCCTGCTCTTGACGAGCCGCGGCGCTCTCGTGGCCCGCAGCCGCACCCGCGCGACCCGAACCCGGAACCCCGAACTCCCGCACCCGCACCCGCACCGTACACACGAAGAGAGAGAACACCTATGCGCCTGATGCGCCTGGGGCCGCCCGGTGGCGAGCGCCCCGTCCTCGGCACCGCCGACGGCCGGACGTACGACCTGTCCGGCCTCACCGCCGACCTCGACCCCGCCTTCTTCGCGACCGACGGCGTCGCGCGGGCCCGGGAGGAGCTGGCCGCCGGCCGGCTGCCCGAGCTGTCCGCGGCCGACGTCGCCGGGCAGCGCACCGGCGCCCCCGTGGCCCGGCCCGGCGCGGTGCTGTGCATCGGCCAGAACTACGCCGCCCACGCCCGCGAGTCGGGGGCCGAACCGCCCACCGAGCCGATCCTCTTCCACAAGAGCCCCAACACCGTGGTCGGTCCGCAGGACACCGTGCTGATCCCGCGCGGCTCGAAGAAGACCGACTGGGAGGTGGAGCTGACCGTGGTGATCGGCCGCCGCGCCCGCTACCTCGCCGAGGACGACGACCCGCTGGCGTACGTCGCCGGGTACGCGGTCGGCAACGACGTCTCCGAGCGGGCCTTCCAGCTGGAGACGCCCGGCGGCCAGTGGTCCAAGGGCAAGAGCTGCGAGACGTTCAACCCGCTCGGCCCGTGGCTGCTGACCGCCGACGAGGTGCCCGACCCGCAGGCGCTGCGGCTGCGTTCGTGGGTCAACGGCGAGCCCCGGCAGGACTCCTCGACCGCCGACATGATCTTCGGCGTCGCGGAGATCATCCGCCACCTGTCCCAGTATCTCGTCCTGGAGCCCGGCGACCTGGTCAACACCGGTACGCCCGAGGGCGTCGCGCTCTCCGGCCGCTTCCCGTACCTGTCCGCGGGCGACGTGATGGAGATGGAGATCGACGGCCTCGGCCGGCACCGCTCGGTGTGCGCCGATGCGTGAGCACGCGCGGCCGGCCGGGAACGCGCCGGCCTCCGGCGCCGCCGTGAGGTCCGCGGTCGGGGCCGTGCGGTGACGCGGTGCTGACGTACGACGCCCACCCGGTGCTGACCGGCGGCTTCCGGCTCGCCGAGGGCCCGGTCTGGGACGGCCCTCGCGAACGGCTGCTCTGGGTCGACATCGAGGCCGGCCAGGTCCACGAGGGGCGGCTGCGGCCCGACCGGGTGGAGGTCGTCCGGCGGCACCGCCTCCCGGGACCGGCCGGCGCGGTGGCCTGCGCCGCCGACGGCGGCCTGCTCGTCGCCGGCCGGTACGGCGTGACCGTCCTCCGCCCGGACGGGACCCGCCGGGCCGGCGCCCGCGTGCTGCCGCACGGCACGCCAGGGCGGCTGAACGACGGCGGCTGCGACCCGGCGGGGCGGTTCCTGGTCGGCAGCACCGCGCTCGACGGCCGCCGCGGCCGGGACGTCCTGGTCCGGCTCGCCGGCGACGGGCGGCCCGCCGTCCTCGACACCGACCTGACCTGCTCCAACGGGCTGGCCTGGTCGCCCGACGGACGGCTGATGTACAGCGTGGACACCGGCGCCGGCCTGGTCCGGGTACGCGGATACGACCCTGCGGACGGCCGGGCCGGCGAGCGCCGCGACTTCCTCGCGGTCGACGGCGGTCTGCCGGACGGCCTGTGCGCGGACCGCGACGGCAATCTGTGGCTGGCGGTGTGGGGCGCGGGCGAGGTGCGCTGCTACTCGCCGGCCGCACGGCACCTGGCCACCGTCCGGGTCCCCGCCGCGTACGCCGCCGGCGTGGCCTTCGCCGGGCCGGACCTCGTCACCTTGCTGATCACCGCGGGCGGCCCCGACGGCGGCCTGTTCGCCGCGCGCCCGGGCGCGCGCGGCGCGGCCCTCCCGGCGTGGAACGGCGTCAGCCGCTGAGCCGGGAGGGCCGCGGAGCCCGGCGTCAGAAGGTGGTGGCCGGGTTGAGCTGGGAGGTGCTGATCCCGGTGCCGGGCACCCCCCACTTGGCGAAGATTTTTGCGTAGTCGCCGTCGGAGATCAGCTTGTTGACCGCGTCGCGCAGCGCCGGGGCCAGCGGCGACTTCTTCGCGGTGACGAAGCCGACCGTGGTGGTGCTGATCTCGCCGAGGAACTTGGTGCCCGGGATGCGGGTCGCGTCGTACTTCAGGCCCAGCGTCGGGCCGAACATGACGTCGACCTTGCCGTTGGACAGCCCGAGGAAGATCGGGGCGGAGTCGGCGAAGTACTGCACCTTGTAGGGCTTCTTGCCGATCTTGGCGCAGTCGCCGGCGCCGTCGGTGAGGATCTGCTGGAACGTCGAGCCGGGGGAGGTGGCGATGGTCAGGCCGCACAGGTCGGTGAGCTTCTTGACGGAGTCGACGGAGACGTTCCGGGAGCCGAGGAACGCCTGCCCGTCGTCGAGGTACGAGGCGAAGTCGACCACCTGCTCGCGGGCCTTGGTGGCGCCGAAGTTGTCCTGGCCGACGTCGTAACGGCCGTTCTGCACGCCGGGGATGACGGTGGGGAAGGTGCCGTACTGCACGTCCCACTTGACGCCGAGCACCTTGGCGACGGCGTTGCGCAGGTCGACGTCGAGGCCGACGGGGGTGCCGTTCTGCTCGCCGGCGTGCGGCAGGCCCTGCACGCCGGGCTGCCGGGTGGTGCCCAGCGTGAGGGTGCCGCTGCTGCGGATCTTGGCGGGCAGTTCCGCCTTCAGTTTCGGGTCGGCGGTGATCGCGGACACCACGTCCTGGGTGGGGATGGCGGTCGAACCCGCGCCGCCCGCGTTCGGCTTGGCGGCGGCTCCGGCACCCGTGGCGGCCGGCGCGCCGGAAGAGGAGTCGTCGGAGGAACCGCCGCAGGCGACGAGCAGGGCCAGCCCGGCGCCGGCGGCGACAGTGGCGACGGCGAGTCTCGGGGCGCGGCGGTGGGAACGGCGTTCGGTGGTCACGGGAGTGCCTTTCACAAGGGGGAGCTGCGGGGGACCAGGGGGACCAGGGGGAACCGGAGCGGGAGCGCGCACCCGCGGGCGCCGGCTCAGAGCACCGCGGCCAGGAAGGACCGGGCCCGTTCGTGGCGCGGATCGCTCAGCACGTCCGCGGGGGCACCGGACTCGATGATCCTTCCGCCGTCGAGGAAGACCACCGTGTCGGCGACCTTCCGGGCGAAGCCGATCTCGTGCGTGACGACGATCATCGTCATGCCGCTGAGCGCCAGGTCCTGGATCACCGCGAGGACCTCGCCGACGAGTTCGGGGTCGAGCGCGCTGGTCGGCTCGTCGAAGAGCAGCAGCCGCGGCTCCATGGCCAGCGCGCGGGCGATCGCCACCCGCTGCTGCTGGCCGCCGGACATCTGCCGGGGATAGGAGTCCTCCCGGCCGGCCAGGCCGACCCGTTCGAGCAGTTCACGGGCCCGTGCGGCGGCCTGCTTCCTCGGCACGCCGCGCACCGCGACCGGCGCCTCGGTGATGTTGTCGAGCACCGTCAGGTGCGGGAAGAGGTTGAACTGCTGGAAGACCATGCCGACATCGGCCCGCTGCCGGGTGATCGCCCGGGCCCGCAGTTCGTGCAGCCGCCCGCCGTCGTGCCGGTAGCCGACGAGGTCGCCGCCGATCTCCACGAAGCCGGCGTCCGGCTTCTCCAGGTGGTTCACGCAGCGCAGCAGCGTGGACTTGCCGGAGCCGGACGGGCCGAGCAGGACGGTCACCTCGCCCTCGCGCACGTCGAGGTCGACGCCGTCCAGCACGACGTTCGCGCCGTAGCTCTTGCGCAGGCCCCGGACGCGCACCAGGGGCCGCTCGTCGTCGCTCATGACAGCCCCACCACGGGGGACTTGGCCGGGCCGAACAGCGGGATGTTGGCGCGGGCCACCTGCCAGAAGCCGCGCGGCGGCCTGCCGCCGGACCGGTTGTTGCCGCGGGCGTAGTGGCGCTCGACGTAGAACTGCCCGATCGACAGCAGCGTGGTCAGGATGATGTACCAGATGGTGGCGACCAGCAGCAGCGGCATGATCAGGAAGTTCTGGTTGTAGATCAACTGGCTGGAGTAGAGCAGGTCCTGTACGGCGATGACGCTGACGATCGAGGTCGCCTTGAGCATGCCGATCAGCAGGTTGCCGGAGGCCGGGATGATCGCGGGCATGGCCTGCGGCAGCACGATCCGGCGGAAGATCCGTCCCTCGCCCAGCCCCAACGCCCGTGCGGCCTCGCGCTGTCCGGGGTCGACCGACAGGATGCCGCCCCTGACGATCTCCGCGGAGAGCGCGGCCACGTCGAGGGTGAGCCCGACGTACGCGGCCAGGATGCCGCTGAACAGGTGCGCGGTCTTCACGTCCGCGAACTCCGGTCCGAACGGCACCCCCACCGACAATCGCGGGTACAGCGAGGCCAGTTCGTACCAGAAGAGCAGTTGCACCAGCGGCGGGACCGAGCGCACCAGCCAGACGTAGCCGAAACTCAGGGTGCGCAGCACCGGGTTGCGCGACAGCCGCATCGCGGCGACGCCGACGCCGAGCAGGTAGCCGCTGGCCATCACCGCGCCGGTGAGCCACAAGGTGAGTTCGAGCCCGTGCAGGATCGAGCCGCTCAGGAAGTAGTGGCCGACCACGTGCCATTGGAAGCGGGGGTTGGTCACCAGGGTGTGCACGAGCATCGCGAACAGGACGAGCAGCACGGCCGCGGAGATCCACTGCCCCGGGCGGCGCAGCGGCACCAGCCGTGCGGCGAGCAACTCCCGGTCGTCCGGGCGGGTGTCCAGGGGCCGGGGCCCAAGTGCCCGAGCGGAACTGTCGGTTACGGGCGGGGGATGGTCGGGCGCGGCCGTGGCCGGACCTGAGGTGTCGTGCTGGGGCATCGTCGGTGTTCCCGTCTCGTCGGGGACCGCGGCGACGGCGCGTGCGGACGCGACGGCCCCGCGCGGGGGCCGGTCTGCCGCAGCGGGCCACCGGGAGGGAGGGGAGGAAGTCGGGTGCAGTCGAGGGAAGTCGGGGAAGTCGGGAAGGAACTCGGGGAAGGCGCCCGCCGCGAAGGAGGACGGCGCACGCGGTCCGACCGCGCGTCGATCACGGACGCCACGTCATCCGCGCGGTGCAGTGGAAGGGAGTTCGGGGTGGGGCGGGCAGGGCCGTGCGTCGGCCGGGCCGACCCGGATGCGGGGGAGGGGCGCCGTACGCGGACGGACGGCGGTTCCGCGGGTCCCGCGGGTCCACGCTCAGGCGGGCGGCGTTGCCTCGCCCCAGCGATCAGCGGATGTCAGCCGGCAGCGTTCAACCAGCGTTCGGACAGCGGTTTTCCCAGTGCCGGCAGCGGTCAGCGGACCGCGGGCGTTCCCGGACACAGCGCGCTGCAGACCCGGAGCAGATCGACGTGCCGCCGGACCACCCGGGTCTGGGCGAAGCCGCGGGGGCAGAGCGCGAGGTCGCGTCGATGTGCGTCCATGCCCGTCCCCTCGCTCTCGCGGTGCCGCCGGCGTCGGGTGTTCCGGCCGGTCGTGTCGGTCGCATCGGGCCTGTTGACAGCACCCGTGTCCACAGCACGTTAACCGCAGGGCGGCGGTCAGACAATCCCCCTCGGTGCCGCACGCCGTCCGGAGCGACGGAGGTCACTCCCGCCGGGAGGGGATTGTGTTCGACCGCGCGACGGAGTTACCGTGCTTGCAGGTCATGAGCGTCAGCAACCAAGGCCCTGGCCGGCTGACCGGCAACCCTCCTGTCGCGGTGGGGTGCTCCAGGTGACGACCCGGCGGAGCCGAAGACGGCTCGGCAAGCGCGAGCTCGAACAGGCGTGAGCCGATCGAGGTGGGAGGTGGCGAAGTGCGCGGCAGCAGCGAGCAGTTGATGTCCGGCAACGCCCCCGTCACCGCCTCCGGCATCGTCACGTACTCACGGCGCCACATCGACCTGCAACGTGTCGCCGGCGCCCTGTGTCCGGGCGCGTCGACGGTCCGGCCGCCGCGTCAGGCCGGCTGACCCTTCCGCACCCCGCGCTCCGCGCGCACCCCTCCCTTCCGCCGACCCACCCGGGGACCCCGTTCCCGGCGCGGGCCCCGTCCGGTACCCGTTCGGCCTGCCCTCGTCGTACGCGGCACGCAGCACGCCGCGCATGCCGTGCCCGCCGCACCCCGCACTCCGCACGCCCCGCACGGTCCCGTCGGCCCCGCGCATCACGTACTCCGTCCAGTGCCGTACGGCGTACACCCCCGTCGTACGCCCACGCCGTACGCCCCGCCCACCTCACGCCCCGACCTCCACGTCCCGGCCACGCGCCCGCGGCCGTCCGAGCAGGAAGCGGTACGTCCATGTCCCGATCCACCACCCCCCTCCACCTGGCCGTCGCCCTCGACGGCGCCGGCTGGCACCCCGCGGCCTGGCGGGAGCCCGAGGCCCGGCCCGCCGACCTGTTCACCGCGTCGTACTGGGCCGACCTGGCCGCCGAGGCCGAACGCGGCCTGCTGGACCTGGTCACCATCGAGGACTCGCTCGGCCTGCAGTCCACCCTGCTCACCGGCCCCGACGAGCGCACCGACCAGGTGCGCGGCCGGCTGGACGCCGTACTGACCGCGGCAAGGATCGCGCCGCTGACCCGGCACATCGGCCTGCTGCCGGTCGCGGTGGTCACCCACACCGAGCCGTTCCACCTGTCGAAGGCCGTCGCCACCCTCGACTACGTCAGCGGCGGCCGGGCCGGGGTGCAGGTGCGGGTCTCCGCCCGGGCGGACGAGGCCGCGCACTTCGGCCGGCGCAGCCTGCCGCGGCTGCCGGTCACCGAACTGGACTCGCCCGCCGGACGCGCGCTGCTGGCGGAACTCTTCGGCGAGGCCGCCGACTACGTCGAGGTGGTGCGCCGGCTGTGGGACAGCTGGGAGGACGACGCGGAGATCCGCGACGTGGCCACCGGCCGCTTCATCGACCGCGACAAGCTGCACTACATCGACTTCGAGGGCCCGCACTTCAGCGTCAAGGGCCCCTCCATCACGCCGCGCCCGCCGCAGGGCCAGCCGGTGGTGGCCGCGCTCGCGCACCGCACCGAGCCGTTCCGGCTGGTCGCCGGGTCGGCCGACCTCGGCTTCACCACCCCGCACGACACCGGCCAGGCGACGGCGATCGTCACCGAGATCCGCGAGGCGCAGGAGCGGGCCGGCCGGGCCGGCGAGACCGTTCACGTCTTCGCGGACCTGGTGGTCCTGCTCGACGAGGAACCCGGCCGCGCCGCCGAGCGCCGGGCCCGGCTGGACGCCCGGCTGGACGCGCCGTACGCCGGCGACGCCCTGGTCTTCGCCGGCACCTCCGCCGAACTCGCCGACCTGCTGGAGGAGTTCGCCCGGTCCGGGCTGACCGGGTTCCGGCTGCGGCCGGCCACCCTGCCGTACGACCTGGCGCGGATCAGCCGCGACCTGGTGCCCGAACTCCAGCGCCGCGGGGCCTTCCGCGAGGCGTACCAGGCCGACACCCTGCGCGGCCTGCTCGGACTGCCGCGCCCGGCCAACCGCTACGCCCCCGCCTGAGCCCCACCCCGCGCGAAGCCCCAGGAGGCAGACCCCGCATGAGCAGCACGCCCAAGCAGATCCATCTCGCCGCACACTTCCCCGGCGTCAACAACACCACCGTGTGGAGCGATCCGGCGGCCGGCAGCCAGATCGACTTCAGCTCCTTCGTCCATCTGGCGCAGACCGCGGAACGCGCCAAGTTCGACTTCCTGTTCCTGGCCGAGGGGCTGCGGCTGCGCGAGCAGGGCGGCCGCATCCACGACCTGGACGTGGTCGGCCGGCCGGACACGTTCACCGTGCTCGCGGCGCTCGCCGGGGTCACCGACCGGCTGGGCCTGGCCGGCACCATCAACTCCACCTTCAACGAACCGTACGAGGTGGCAAGGCAGTTCGCCTCCCTCGACCACCTGTCCGCAGGCCGCGCCGCCTGGAACGTGGTCACCTCGTGGGACGAGTTCACCGGGCAGAACTTCCGCCGCGGCGGCTACCTGGCCCGCGAGGACCGCTACGAGCGCGCCCGCCAGTTCCTCACCGCGGTAAGGGAGTTGCTGGACTCCTGGCAGGGCGACGAGATCGTCGCGGACCAGGCGGACGGTACCTTCCTCCGCGCTCCCGGGCCCGGCCGGTTCGACCACCGCGTCGACCAGTTCGACATCGGCGGCCACTTCAACGTGCCGCGCAGCCCGCAGGGCCACCCGGTCGTCTTCCAGGCCGGCGACTCCGAGCAGGGACGGGAGTTCGCGGCCTCGGCCGCCGACGCCATCTTCACCCGGCACGGCACCCTGGAGGCCGGCAAGGCGTTCTACGCCGACGTCAAGGGCCGGCTGGCGAAGTACGGCCGGTCGCCCGAGCAACTGCTGATCCTGCCCGGCGTGACCTTCGTGCTCGGCGACACCGAGGCCGACGCGCGCGAGAAGGCCGACGTGATCCGGCACCAGCAGGTCAGCGGGGCCACGGCGATCACCTTCGTGGAACGCCTGTGGAACCGCGACCTGAGTGCGTACGACCCGGACGGGCCGCTGCCGGAGGTGGAGCCGCGCTACGACGACAGCGCCGAGCCGATCGTGCGCGGCCGGGCCGACGCCAACCGGGACGACCGCCGGGAGACCGTCGCCCGCTGGCGGGCCGTCGCCGAGGAGAAGAAGCTCTCGCTGCGCGAGCTGGTCATCGAGCTGACCGGGCGGCAGTCCTTCATCGGCACCCCGTCCCAAGTGGCCCAGGAACTCGACGCGTTCGTGCAGGCCGACGCGAGCGACGGCTTCATCCTCGCCCCGCACCTGACCCCCGGCGGCATCGACGAGTTCGCCGACACCGTGGTGCCGCTGCTCCAGGAACGCGGCGTCTTCCGCACCGAGTACGAGGGTGAGACGCTCCGCGACCACCTGGGCCTGGCCCACCCGGGCCGGCCGGTCACCGCGGGCCGGACGAAGGCGGCGTCGTGAAGTTCCTCGCCATCACCCTGATCGTGCACGCGCCCCACCCGGTCACCGGCGTGCGCACCTCCACCCGCGACCGGTTCCGCGAGGTCGTCGACAACGCCCTGCTGGCCGAGGAGTTGGGCTTCGACGGGTTCGGCGTCGGGGAACGCCACGAGCGCCCGTTCATCTCCTCCTCGCCGCCGGTGGTGCTCAGCCACCTCGCCGCCCTCACCTCGCGCATCCGGCTGTTCACCGCGGTCACCACGCTCAGCCTGCTCGACCCGGTGCGGGCCTACGAGGACTACGCGACGCTCGACCATCTCTCCGACGGTCGGCTGGAGTTGATCGTCGGCAAGGGCAACGGCTCCGCCCAGCGCGAGCTGTTCCACGTCAGCACCGACGACCAGTGGGACCGCAACGCCGAGAGCTACGAACTCTTCCGCACCATCTGGCGGCAGGACCGCACCACCGCCCGCCCGCGGTTCCGGCCCGAGCTGGACGACGCCGAGGTGTGGCCGCGCCCCCTCCAGCAGCCGATCCGGGTCTGGCACGGCAGCGCCACCAGCCGGGAGTCGGTCGACCTGGCCGCCCGCTACGGCGACCCGCTCTTCTCCGCCAACGTCACCAACCCCATCGAGCCCTACGCCGAACTGGTCCGCTACTACCGGGAGCGGTGGCAGCACTACGGCCACGATCCGGCGCTGGCCACCGTCGGCGCGGGCAGCGCCGGCTACTACGCGGCCCGCACCTCGCAACAGGCGATCGCCGCGTACCGCCCGGTCTTCGAGGGCCGGCTCGCCTTCCAGAAGCAGCTCGGCGTGGAACCGGTCTTCCCCACCCTGGAGGACTTCGTCGAACGCAGCTCGGCGCTGATCGGCAGCCCGCAGCAGATCATCGACAAGGTCCACCGCTACCACGAGCAGTTCGGCCACTCCGTGCTCCACCTGCACGCCGACGCCGACGGCCTGACCGACGCCCAGCACCGCGACGCGCTCGCCCTCTTCCAGTCCGACATCGCCCCCACCCTGCGCCGGGACATCCCCGACCCGCCGTGGACCTGGGGCCCGGTCGGCGTCGAGGCCGCCGCCGGCGCTCCGGAAGCCACCTCGGCAGGCGCTCGGGAAGCCACTTCGGCAGCCGGCGCCGCAACCGGTACCGCAGCCTCCTCCGCCGCCACCGCCTGACAAGGAGCACCACCGTGGCACACACCCCGCTCGCGGTCCTGGACCTCGTGCCGATCTCCTCCGGTTCCACCGCCGGCCAGGCGCTGCGCAACAGCATCGACCTGGCCCAGCACGCCGAGCGCCTCGGCTACACCCGCTACTGGTTCGCCGAGCACCACCTCAACCCCGGCGTCGCGGGCACCTCCCCGGCCGTCGTGCTCGCCCTGACCGCCGCCGCCACCAGCACCATCCGGCTCGGCGCCGGCGCGGTGCAGCTCGGCCACCGCACCGCCCTGTCCACGGTCGAGGAGTTCGGGCTGCTGGACGCCCTGCACCCGGGCCGGTTCGACCTGGGCCTGGGCCGCTCCGGCGGGAAGACCCCGCCGGCCGCCGCCCGGCAGCCGGCGCTGACCGCCACCACCCCGGTGGTCGACGGCCGCACCCCGAACGGCCTGCGGATACCCGCCCGGTTCTCCTTCGAGCGGCTGCTCACCTCGCCCCGCTTCGTGCTCCACCAGAAGCTGCTGGCCCAGCCGGGCGCCGAACCGCAGCCGTACGACGAGCAGATCGCCGACATCCTCGCGCTGCTGGCCGGCAGCTACATCGCGGACAACGGGGCCGCCGCGCACATCGTGCCCGGCGAGGGCGCCGACCTCCAGGTGTGGATACTCGGCAGCAGCGCCGGCATCAGCGCCCAGACCGCGGGCGCCCACGGCCTCCGGTTCGCGGCGAACTACCACGTCAGCCCGGCCACCGTACTGGAGGCGACGGAGGGTTACCGGGCGGCGTTCGTGCCGTCGGCGGAGCTGGACCGGCCCTACGTGAGCGTGTCCGCCGACGTCGTGGTGGCCGAGGACGAGGGCACCGCACGGGAGTTGGCCACCGGCTACGGCCCCTGGGTGCACAGCATCCGCACCGGCGCGGGCGCCATCCGGTTCCCCACCCCCGACGAGGCCCGCGCCGGCGCCTGGAGCGAGGAGGACCGGGCACTGGTGGCGGACCGGGTCGAGACGCAGTTCGTCGGCACCCCGCAGCAGGTCGCCGACCAGCTGGAGACGTTGCGCGACGCCACCGGCGCCGACGAGCTGGTGATCACCACCATCACCCACGACCACGCCGACCGGGTGCGTTCCTACCAACTGCTGGCCGAGGAGTGGAAGCGACGATGACGACGACCAGGGCGCAGTGCAGGGACGAGCGGCGCGAGACGCACAGCCCGCGGCAGCCGGTCCGGCCGCCCGCCGCCGCGCACCGGGCCGAGGGCACCGGACGGACGCCGGTGGCCGCCCGGCCTGAGCGCCGACTGCCCTCCGAGGAAGGCGCGTTCGCCTCCACTGAACTCCGGCGGGTGTTCGGCGCGTTCCCGACCGGCGTGACCGCGATCGCGGCCCTGGTGGACGGCGCGCCCGTGGGCCTGGCGGCCAACTCCTTCACGACGGTCTCCCTCGACCCCCCGCTGCTGTCGGTCTGCGTGGCGCACACCTCCACCACCTGGCCGGCGCTGTCCGACCGCACCCGGATCGGCGTCACGGTGCTCGGCGCCGACCAGGAACGCGACTGCGCCCAGCTCGCCGCGCGGGGCACCGACCGGTTCGCCGGCCTCGACTGGCACGCCACCGCCGACGGCGCCGTGCTGCTGGACCGCGGCAGCGCCTGGTTCGACTGCTCCATCGAGCAGCACATCCGGGCCGGCGACCACGACATCGTGCTGCTGCGGGTACACGCGTTGGACGCCGACCACGACGCGCCGCCGCTGGTCTTCCACGCCAGCCGGTTCCGGCGGCTCGAAGAGGCCGCCGGCCGCGCCGAAGCCCCCGCCGGCGCGGAAGCCCCGGCCGGCGCCACGCCCCCGGCCGGCCCCGCCCCGCAGGCCCGCCCGGGCCACCCCGCGCACTCCCTTCCCTCCGACCGCGCCGATCACCCCGACCGTGCCGCCCTCCCCGCCCTCCCCGTCGAAGCCAAGGAGCCGAAATGACCGCACAAGCCGAAGAGACCGACCGCGCGAGCTTCGCCCGGGAGTGGGAGGAGTGGCACGCCGCACACGAGCGGGTGCTCGCCGACCCGCACGGCTTCCTCGCCATCACCAGCCTGCGCTGGCTGGACGCGACCCCCACCCGCTTCCCGGACGCGCCCGGCGCCTGGTCGAGCACCCATGACGGCGTGGTGGTGGAACTGGACGACGGCGAGGAACTGACCCTCGACGGCCA
>NZ_JBFBIV010000080.1:0-39431 GCF_040702025.1 Streptomyces sp. NPDC088194
GGTGCGTGCGATCGCAAGGCGGAGGGTTGTCCTCGTAGTGGGCCTACTCGGACAAGCCCGACAACGAAGCGAGCGTGCGTGCCAGGCGCCACGGGATGGGGGCACCTCCCCCGCCGAAGGCAGGGGGGGAGGGACTTCCAAAACACGGCCTAGGCCCTGACCGGGGCACTAACCTGGGCACATGTCGACGCCGTCCACGCCGCCCGCCTCCCCCGCGCCCTCCGCCGTGCCCTCCACCGAGGAGTTGTCGGCCCTGGTGGAGGAGGCCACGAAGAAGTCCGGGCTGGTCTGGGTCAACGGCCAGGCGGTGTGGCACCTGTGGCTGGACGGGGGCCTGCACCTCGTCGCCGGGCCCGGCGAGCAGCCGGTGCCGGACCTGGTGGACGGCGGGACCGCGACCGTGACCGTACGCAGCAAGGACAAGGGCGGGCGGCTGGTCACCTGGTCCGCGCGGGTCGAGGTGCTGGCGCCGCACGGCGAACCGTGGGAGGCCGCCGTCGGCGAGCTGAAGGGCAAGCGGCTCAACGCGGTCGACGCCGAGTCGGTGCCGTCGCGGTGGGCGGCCGAGTGCCAGGTCTTCCGGCTGGCGCCGACCGGGAGCGTGCCGGAGCACCCGGGCGCGATGCCCGACACCTCCGGCGCCGTGGCCCCCGTCGCCACCTCGGCGACCACCCGCTCCCCCGCGCCCGCGGGACTGCCGAAGCTGCTCGCCCGGCGCCGCAGGACCTGACCTCGGACCCGGCGCCCGGGGTGGGGCGAGTCGAGGCGAGCGGGTGCGCTACTTGCCGACGGTCTTGCCGTAGTCCAGCACCTCGGACTTGGCCGGGGCGGCCAGGGTGAAGTCCTGGCCCCAGTCCGAGAGGGTCAAGGTGCCCGCGCCGCCGACGCGCTCGTAGCGCAGCGGGTAGGGCGTGCCCTTGAGGGAGACGTCCAGCGAGCCGCCCTTGGTGCCGTCGAGCGCGATGGTCTTGGTGGAGCCGACCTTGCGGTGGGCGCCGGTCTTGACCGTGCCGTCCAGCACGAAGAGGTCGGCGAGCAGCGTCTTCTTGTCGGTGAACCCGGAGAACTGCTGGTAGGAGGGGTCGTTCTGCGGCACCTTGACGTACTTGCCGTTGAGCTTCGCGGCGGCGGCCTTGCTGTCCTTGTCGCTGCCGCCGTCACCGTAGAAGTCGGCGCCGGCCTTGAGGTAGAGGTCGTCGTCGACCCGCAGCAGCTGGAAGGTGTCACCCTTGCTGCTGACCTCGCCGACCCCGCCGTTGGTGCGCAGCCGCATGTCGAGGCGGTAGGTCCGGCCGCCGCTGACCACGGTGCCGGCCAGCCGTACGGCGGCGGCGCCCGCGGCGGCGGACTTCGCCTTCTGCTCGATGGTCTGCGCCGGGAGCTTGCCGACGCCGTTGGTGCCCGCGTCGGGGTCGCCCCCGAAACCCAGGCAGCCGGTGAGCAGACCGCTCGCGCCGAGCGCGGTCAGGGCGGCGGCGACAGTCCTGCGGCCGTGGTGCACGGGTTCTCTTCCTCCAGGGACGGCGGCTGCGGGCGGCCTCGAAGCTACCGCAGGGTTACTCCCGGGGACCATCCCATGGGGCAGGCAAGATCGGCCCGGAGTAGCCTGAGCGGGTGCGGCGGGTGTGGCCCGCAGGCACCGGAGCAGCCCTCCGCGGACCGTAGGAGGCCCCCACCATGGCGGCAGGCGCCCCTCGGGTCTTCGTCTCGCACCTGGCCGGGGTCGCCGTCTTCGATCCGAACGGCGACCAGGTCGGGCGGGTGCGCGACGTGGTCGTCATGCTGCGCGTCGGAGGGCGCCCGCCCCGGGTGCTGGGCCTGGTCGTCGAGGTGGTCAGCCGGCGCCGGATCTTCCTGCCCATGACCCGGGTCACCGGTGTGGAGTCCGGCCAGGTCATCACCACCGGCGTGGTGAACATGCGGCGCTTCGAGCAGCGGCCGACCGAGACGCTGGTGCTGGGCGAGCTGCTGGACCGCAGGGTGCGGCTGGCCACCGACGAGTCGGGCTCCCCCGCCGAGACCCCCACCGCCGTGGCCCGCTCCGCCGCCGACGAGGCCCTGTCCGTCGAGGTCACCGTGCTCGATGTGTCCATGACCCAGCTGCCCTCCCGGCGGGACTGGGAGATCGACAAGGTCTTCGTGCGGCGCGGCAAGAGCGGGGCGCTGCGCCGCAGAGGCGAGGCGCTGACCGTGGACTGGTCGGCCGTGAGCGGCTTCTCGCTCGCCGAGGAGGGCCAGGGCGCGGAGAACCTGGTGGCGACCTTCGAGCAGCTGCGCCCGGCCGACCTGGCGAACGTGCTGCACCACCTGTCGCCCAAGCGCCGCGGCGAGGTGGCCGCCGCCCTCGACGACGACCGGCTCGCCGACGTCCTGGAGGAACTGCCGGACGACGACCAGGTGGAGATCCTCAGCAAGCTCAAGGAGGAGCGGGCCGCCGACGTGCTGGAGGCGATGGACCCCGACGACGCCGCCGACCTGCTCGCCGAGCTGCCGGCGGACGAGCAGGAACGCCTCCTCACCCTGATGCAGCCCCAGGAGGCCGCGGGCGTACGGCGGCTGCTGTCGTACGAGGAGCGCACCGCGGGCGGGCTGATGACCACCGAGCCGATCGTGCTGCGCCCGGACGCGACCGTGGCCGACGCGCTGGCCCGTATCCGCAACCCCGACCTGTCCCCCGCGCTGGCCGCCCAGGTGTACGTGTGCCGGCCGCCGGACGACACCCCGACCGGGAAGTACCTCGGCCTGGTGCACTTCCAGCGGCTGCTGCGCGACCCGCCCTTCACCCTGCTCGGCGCGATCGTGGACACCGACCTGCAACCGCTGGGCCCGGACACCGCGCTGCCGTCGGTGACGAGCTTCCTGGCCACGTACAACATGATCTCCGCGCCGGTGGTGGACGAGAGCGGTTCGCTGGTCGGCGCGGTGACCGTGGACGACGTGCTGGACCACCTGCTGCCGGACGACTGGCGGGAGACCGCGCTGTACGGCGCGGAGGGCGGCACGGACAGCGGCATGGACGGCGACGGGGACGGCGAAGGTCGCGGCACGGACGAGCGCGGCACGGACGAGCGCGCGGAGGCACCCGATGGCCGCTGACGAGCGCGAGCGGACCCGCCACCCGGCGGGGGCCACGGCGACCGGACGGCCGCGCAAGAACCGGCTGGACCAGCCGCGCGAGCCGCGCCGCAGCCTGCTGCCGTCCTACGACCCGGACGCGTTCGGCAAGCTCTCCGAGCGGGTGGCGCGCTTCCTCGGCACCGGGCGGTTCATCGTCTGGATGACGGTGATCATCATCGTCTGGGTGCTGTGGAACGTCTTCGCGCCGCGGAACTTCCAGTTCGACCACTACCCCTTCATCTTCCTGACGTTGATGCTGTCGCTGCAGGCGTCCTACGCGGCCCCGCTGATCCTGCTCGCGCAGAACCGGCAGGACGACCGGGACCGGGTCAATCTCGAACAGGACCGCAAGCAGAACGAACGGAACATCGCCGACACCGAGTACCTGACCCGGGAGGTGGCCGCCCTGCGGATGGGCCTGGGCGAGGTCGCCACGCGGGACTGGATTCGCTCGGAACTCCAGGACCTGGTCAAGGAGATCGACGAGCAGCGGCACCGTGCCGAGCGGCGCAACGAGCGGCAGGGCCAGGACCGGTACGGTGACCAGCGCCGCCCGCGCAGTGACGAAGGCGACGGCCGGGGCCGCTGAAGGGCCGCTCGGGACCGCCGTATCCTCGTGCGTATGGCTACCGCTCTGCACGGTTCTACCCCGACCGGCACCCCCACCGACGACGCTGTACGCGCCGCGCTGGCGACCGTTGACGACCCGGAGATCCACAAGCCGATCACCGAACTCGGCATGGTGAAATCCGTCGACATCGCGGCCGACGGCTCGGTCGCCGTCACCGTCTACCTCACCGTGTCCGGCTGCCCGATGCGGGACGAGATCACCGGCCGGGTCACGGCAGCGGTGCAGGGCGTGGCCGGGGTGACGTCGGTGCGGGTGGCGCTGGACGTGATGAGCGACGAGCAGCGCCGCGAGCTGGCGTCCTCGCTGCGCGGCGGCCAGGCCGAGCGGGAGATCCCCTTCGCCCAGCCCGGCTCGCTGACCCGGGTCTATGCGATCGCCTCCGGCAAGGGCGGGGTCGGCAAGTCCTCGGTGACGGTGAACCTCGCCGCCGCGATGGCCGCGGACGGGTTGAAGGTCGGCGTGGTCGACGCGGACATCTACGGGCACAGCGTGCCGCGGATGCTCGGCGCGGAGGGCCGCCCCACCCAGGTCGAGAACATGATCATGCCGCCGTCGGCGAACGGTGTGAAGGTCATCTCGATCGGCATGTTCACCCCCGGCAACGCGCCGGTGGTGTGGCGCGGGCCGATGCTGCACCGCGCGCTCCAGCAGTTCCTCGCGGACGTCTACTGGGGCGACCTGGACGTCCTGCTGCTCGACCTGCCGCCCGGCACCGGCGACATCGCGATCTCCGTCGCGCAGCTCGTGCCGAACGCGGAGATCCTCGTGGTGACCACCCCGCAGCAGGCGGCGGCGGAGGTCGCCGAGCGGGCCGGGTCGATCGCCGTGCAGACCCACCAGAAGATCGTCGGCGTCGTGGAGAACATGGCGGGGATGCCGTGCCCGCACTGCGACGAGGTCGTCGAGGTGTTCGGCACGGGTGGGGGCGACCGGGTCGCCGAGGGGCTGTCCCGCACCACCGGCACCACGGTGCCCGTGCTCGGGCGCATCCCGATCGACGTGCGGCTGCGCGAGGGCGGCGACGACGGCCGGCCGGTGGTCCTCACGGCGCCGGAGTCCCCCGCGGGGGCGGCGCTGCGGGGCATCGCCGCGAAGCTCTCCGCCCGCGAGCGCGGGTTGGCGGGGATGTCGCTCGGGATCACCCCGCGCAACAAGTTCTGACGGCTCCCCCGGGCTGCCCGTCCCGTGACTCCGCGGACGGGCAGCCGGGTGGGTCCGGTTACCCCGCGTACGCGGTGAGGTCGGGGATGGCGGCCAGCGCGAGGCCGTAGGCGGACATGTTGCGGCCGTACGCCCCGAGGTGCACTCCCGCGGCGGAGCCGGCCATCACCCAGCCGTATTCCGACTCGCGGTAGTGGAAGGGGGTGGGGACGCCGTCGACGGGGAGGGTCAGGGACGACCATCCGGGTCCGGTCAGCTCGTCCGCGAGCTCCCACGCCGCCGAGGTCTGCTGGTCGAGCCAGTCCTGCCGCAGCGCGCGGTCCATCCGGGTGGGCCAGGTCGCCGAGAGCAGCCCGGAGCCGGCCAGCCAGGCCGCTGAGGAGACCGAGGTGGCCTCCATCACACCGGTGCCGTCGGCGCTGCGCCGCAGCGGCCGGTGGGCGACGGTGACCACGACCGCGAACTTCTGGCCCTCCGGGTCGGCGGCCTCGGCCTTGAGCGACGGCTCGTCGCCGTGTCCGGTCGCTCCGTGTTCGACGGTCCCGTCCGCGCTGGTGCCGAGCAGACCGAGCCACCGGGGCCCGGTGAATGCCTGGTCCAGCCCGTACCAGGGGAAGTCGGCCAACAGGTAGCCCTCGACCGCCCCCTGTTGCGTGCCGGTCTTCGTCTCCATATGGGTCGCGCCTCCTCGATGACCGCCCTCCTGGGCGACATGCCATCTTGCCCGACCATGGGCGGGTTCGGGGCGCGAAACGGCGTGGGGTGATGCCGAACACACGGACAACGGCCATGCAATCGGGTGAAAACGTGGATTCGGGTTGACGCTCCCCGGATCAGGTCGCGTCGGAGTCGTACGGCGGCGGCTCGTCCTGACCCAGCTTCTTCAGCCGGTCGGGGGTGCCGCCGGAGTCCGCGGAGCCCGCACCGGAAGAAGCCGTCCCCGCGGAGGCTGACGACGAGGACGAGCCGTTGACGCCCGTCCTGACCCCGTTGACCGCGTCGGTGACCTCCGCCATGTCCTTGCGCAGGTCGGTGACGTCGGTGAGGTCCTTGCGCAGGTCGAGGCTCTTGCCGAGGTCCTTCAGCTCGCCGAGGCCGTACTCGTCGTTCTCGCTGTTGATCAGGTTCTTGCGGATGAAGGTCTTCGGGTTGAGGTCCTCGAACTCGAAGTCCTTGAACTCCGGCCCCAGCTCGCGGCGGATGTCCTCCTTGGCGCTGTCGGAGAACTCCCGCACCTTGCGGATGAAGGCCATGGCGTCCTGGATCAGCTTCGGCAGCTTGTCCGGGCCGAAGACAAGCACGGCAAGGACCACGATCGCGACCAGCTCCAGCGGGCCTATGTCGAAGAACACCTTGCAGCTCCTTGAGACGTCCACGGCCGGCGTGGGCAGGGACCGGCGGAATTCACGGTACCTGCCCGAGCAAGCGATACGGGAGTGGCTGTGGCCAACACTATGCTGCCGCCCGGTAAAGACCTGCGCTGACACCGGGCGGTGCCCGACGCCGAACCACCGCTCAGCGCAGCGGGAACGAGCCGTTCGACGCCTGCTGGACCGGCGGTATCAACGGCACGGAGGTGGCCGACGCGACCACGATCCGCTCGCGCCGCTGCTCCTCGCGGTCCGAACTGAGCACGCCGCGCGGGATGGTGCCGCGGGTGTCGGAGACCTGGCCGGCGCTGAGCGGGCTGACCGCGGGGCCGTCGTCCGGCCGGGCGCCGCTGTCCATCGCCGCCTCCATCGGCAGCGCGCTGCCGATGGCGATCGCGGCCATCGAGAAGGCGCCGGCCGCGGCGAAGGCGAAACGCCGGCCCCGGGAGGTGCTGTCGTGGACCCGGAAGCCGCGGCCGCGCCCGTCACCAGCCGGCAGCAGATCGGCGGCCGGGCCGAGGAAGGAGAACTCCTCGCGCCGCGCGCCCCCTGATCGGGCCAGGCCGGAGCCGGGGCGACCGGTGTCGGACCTGCCGGGGTCGGAGAGCACCGAGTCGGGAACCGTCGGCCGCGAGCCGAAGAAGCCGCCGTCGAACGGGCCGCGACGGTGGCCGACGCTGCCCGCCTCGTCGGCCGACAGGCCCTCGGGCCGCGCCGGGCCACCGGGGCCGTCCTGGCCGTCCATGGCCGGCAGGCCCTGCAGCCGCGCCAGCAGACCGGCCGATATGGCCGGCAGCTCCGAGCCGGCGATCACGCTCTTGAGCCGGCGCTGCTCGGCGGCGGCGGCCTTGCACTGCGTACATGTCGCGAGATGGGCCAGCACCCGGTCCCGGCTGTCGTCCGTCAGCTCGCCGTCGACGAAGGCGGAAAGTCGGTCACCGAGGTGCTGCTCGGCGGGTGCAGGACGTTGGGGACGGTGCTGCTCGCCTGAACCGCTGCTGCTCACGCTCTCCCGCCCTCCAGGGGTTTGGACGCGGTGGCAGCGAACGCGGGCGCCGGGCGCGCTCCGGGCGCCCGGTGCTCCAGAGCCTTGCGCAGGTGCGAGCGGCCGCGGTGGATGCGGCTTCGCACGGTGCCGAGTTTCACCCCGAGGGTCGCGGCGATCTCCTCGTACGACAGTCCCTCGATGTCGCAGAGCACCACGGCGGCCCGGAACTCCGGCGCGAGGGTGTCCAGCGCCTGCTGGACGTCCGCGTCGAAGTGGGTGTCGCTGAAGTGCTGCGCGGGGGACGGCTCGCGGCTGGGCAGCCGCTCAGCCGCGTCGTCGCCGAGAGCGTCGAAACGAATGCGCTGCCGGCGCCGCACCATGTCCAGGAAGAGGTTCGTGGTGATGCGGTGCAGCCAGCCCTCGAAAGTGCCGGGCGTGTAGGTGGACAGGGAGCGGAAGACCCGCACGAAGACCTCCTGGGTGAGGTCTTCCGCGTCGTGCTGGTTCCCGGTCAGGCGGTAGGCCAGCCGGTACACCCGGGCACTGTGCGTGCTGACGATCTCCTCCCAGGAAGGAGGCGTCCACGTCTGGCCGTCTCCGTCGGTAGCGAACGTCGCGGTCGCGGAGTCGGTCCTGGGTGAACGGTCATCAGCTGTGTCGGTCACGGATTTCGGCTGTCCGGCGGACTTTCGGAAGCGGTCGAGCATTCCTCGGTCACCGGCCGCAGCCGCACCTCCCCTGTCGGCTCTGGTGGTCTCCAGTAGAGCCCCTACCATATCCACCTCGCCCGTTAGCTCCGGATAAGTGCGCTGTTGCCAAAGCGGAGAGGGGGCTGCCGCTCCATCCCCGCGGGGGGCCGTTGCCACCCGTGTTCTCTAACGCCCGGTCCCATCAGCAGGTTCCCGGCGGCAACGGATACAGTCGCCCGGGCGGCGCAATTGCAAGGAGAACACCGGACAAGGGGAGCGGCCATTACCGGCAACCGGCAGGCGAGCTGGGCGTTCGCGGACGCCTTCGTCGCCGAGGACGACGCCTTGATACGCGCCCGCGCCCGCTCGCGTACGGAGGGGCTGCGCGCGGTCTCCCCCGGCACCGGCGCGGCCCTGCGACTGCTCGCCGGGGCCTGCGACGCGAAGTCCGTGGTCGAGATCGGCACCGGCACCGGCGTCTCCGGCATCCACCTGCTGCGCGGCATGCGGCCCGACGGGGTGCTGACCACCGTGGACTCCGAACCCGACCGCCAGCAGCTCGCCCGCGAGGCGTACCGCGAGGCCGGGGTCGCCGCCAACCGGGCCCGCTTCATCTGCGGCCGCGCCCTCGACGTGCTGCCCCGCCTCACCGACGGCGGGTACGACCTGGTCTTCTGCGACGCCGACCGGCTGGAGTGCCTGGACTACCTCGACGAGTCGCTGCGGCTGCTGCGTCCCGGCGGCGTGCTCTGCTTCGAGGGCGCCTTCGCCCAGGGCCGCGCGCTGGACGCCTCCCACCAGGACGCCGAGTCCCTGCACTTGCGCGACCTGATGCGGGCGGTCCGGGACAGCCCGCGGCTGGCCCCGGTCCTGCTGCCCACGGACGACGGCCTCCTCTGCGCCATCCGCCGCGCATGAGCACGGCCACGTACGTGGGACGTACGTGGCCGTGACGATTCGGGACCGCTGGTCTCAGACGATGGCCTTCTTCAGCGCATCGCCCAGGGCGTCCGCCTCGTCCGGGGTCAGCTCTACTACCAGCCGCCCGCCGCCCTCCAGCGGAACGCGCATGATGATGCTCCGCCCCTCCTTGGTCACCTCGAGCGGGCCGTCACCCGTCCGCGGCTTCATGGCCGCCATGCTCGTTCCCCTTCCTGAAACCAGCTCGGACTCGAACACATTGGTTCTCGGCCATTATCCCGCATCAGTCGACCTGATGACCAATAGCCGTAGCACTCCGTTGTACATTCCGATCCCCCAAACCCGGCTATTTCGCCGGGTCGGGCCGCTTCCGGGCCCGGCGCGGTTTGATGTACGTCACATGTCGGACCGTCATCGGGTCCGGCATCCTGGCCAGGACACTTGCCGCGACGAAGGGGTTCTGGCATGGGCGAGAGCGTGCTGTACGAGGTCGAGGACGGCTTGGCGACGGTCACCCTGAACCGACCGGAGGCCATGAACGCACTCGACACGAATACGAAGAACGCGTTGCGCGAGGCGCTGCGGACCGCGGGCTCCGACGAGGCGGTGCGCGCCGTGCTGCTCACCGCGACGGGCCGGGCGTTCTGCGTCGGACAGGACCTCAAGGAGCACGTCGGCATCCTGGAGTCGGGCGGTGGCCTGGCGACGGTCGCCGAGCACTACAACCCGATCGTCACCGCCCTGGCCACCATGCCCAAGCCGGTGGTCGCCGCGGTCAACGGGGTGGCGGCCGGGGCGGGCGCGGGGTTCGCGTTCGCCGCGGACTACCGGCTCGCCGCGGACACGGCGTCCTTCACCACCGCGTTCGCCGGGGTGGCGCTGTCCACGGACTCCGGGATGTCGTGGACGCTGCCGCGGCTGGTCGGCCAGGCGCGGGCCGCGGAGCTGCTGATGTTCCCGCGGCCGGTGCCCGCGCAGGAGGCGCTGGCGCTCGGCCTGGTGCACCAGGTGCTTCCGGCGCCCGCGCTGGCGCAGGCCGCGGTCGCGGTGGCCCGGGCGCTCGCCGACGGCCCGACCGTCGCGTACGCCGCGATGAAGGAGGCGCTGGCGTACGGGGCGTCGCACACGCTGGAGGAGTCGCTCGCCCACGAGGACACCCTCCAGGCGCGGGCGGGGGCGTCGGCCGACCACCGTGAGGCGGTCTCGGCGTTCGTCGCGAAGCGGAAGCCGAGGTTCGAGGGGCGCTGACCCGAAGGGCGCTGACCCGAAGGGCGCTGACCCGAGGGGCGCCGAGTGGCCGGGGCGACGGTCGGGTCAGCGGGCCGTGCAGTCCGCCAGGTGGTCGTTGACCAGGCCGCACGCCTGCATCAGGGCGTGCGCGGTGGTCGGGCCCACGAAGCGGAAGCCGCGTTTCTTCAGGTCCTTGGAGAGCGCGGTGGACTCGGGGGTGGTGGCCGCGACGTCGGAGAGGGTGCGCGGGGCGGGGCGGCTCGCGGGGTCCGGGGCGAAGGACCAGACGAGGGCGTCCAGGCCGCCGTCGTAGGTGTCGCGGACCTCGCGGGCGGCGGCGGCGTTGGAGATCGCGGCGTCGACCTTGGCGCGGTTGCGGATGATCCCGGGGTCGGCGAGCAGCCGGGTCCGGTCCTCGTCGGTGAACGCGGCGACCTTGTCGATGGCGAAGTGCCGGAAGGCGGCGCGGAAGGTCTCGCGGCGGCGCAGGATGGTGATCCACGACAGCCCGGACTGGAAGGCTTCCAGGCAGATCCGCTCGAAGAGGGCGTCGTCGCCGTGCACCGGCTTGCCCCACTCCTCGTCGTGGTACGCCAGGTAGTCGGGAGTGGACAGGCCCCAGGGGCAGCGGAGCAGGCCGTCGGGGCCGGGGATGGCGGTGCCGTCACTCACCCGTGCCGCCCGGGAGGTCGTCGGGGCCGGCCACCGGCCGGTCGGGACGGGCGGCGGGCTCTGCGTAGCCGCTGCCGGGCCCGCCACCGTATCCGTGGCCGTATCCCTGCCCGTTGCCGCCGCCGCTCCCGTACGGGGCGCCGGGGGCGGTCTGGGGGGACGTGCCGGGCGCGGCGGAGGTGTCGTAGCGGTGCGCGCCGGCGTGGGCGCCGGCGAGGTGGGCCTCCAGCTCGGCGATGCGGGCGTCGCGTTCGGCCAGCTCCGCGCCGAGCCGCTCCAGCACCTCGTCCACGTCGAGCATGCGGTAGCCGCGCAGGCCCACCGGCAGCCGGACCGCGTCCACGTCGGCGCGGACCAGCGGGCGGTCGGGGGGCAGCCGGTCCTCGAGCCGGTCGGGCTGGGAGTCCTTGAGCGCGCCGCCGTCGCCGAGTACGGCCAGCGCCACCGCGGCGACCACCGCGACGAGCGCGATGAGCATGAACCAGAACACGTCGATACTCCCGGGGTACGGCCCAGGGACCTGCCGTCCGGATCGGCGGGTCCTCCATGTCAGGCACGATCGTGCCACGATCGCATGAGTCTGAGATGAGGAGTGACCGTGGGACTTCGGCTGGGCAGCCGGGAATTCGGTGAGCGGGAGCCGGTGATCATGGCGATCGTGAACCGGACGCCCGACTCGTTCTACGACCAGGGCGCCACCTTCACCGACGAGCCGGCGCTCGAACGGGTCGCGCGGGTGATCGCCGAGGGTGCCGCGATCGTCGACATCGGCGGGGTCAAGGCGGGGCCGGGCGAGGAGGTGTCGGCGGACGAGGAGATCCGGCGCACCGTCCGGTTCGTCGCGGAGGTGCGGCGCCGCCACCCCGACGTGGTGATCAGCGTGGACACCTGGCGGCACGAGGTGGCGCGGGCCGTCTGCGAGGAGGGCGCCGACCTGCTCAACGACGCGTGGGGCGGGGTCGATCCCGAACTGGCCGAGGTGGCCGCGCGGTACGGGGTGGGGCTGGTGTGCACCCACGCGGGCGGGGTGCGGCCGCGGACCCGGCCGCACCGGATCGGCTACGACGACGTGATGGCCGACATCCTCCGGGTCACCGTCGGGCTCGCCGAGCGCGCCGAGAAGCTGGGGGTGCGGCGCGACGGCATCCTCATCGACCCCGGGCACGACTTCGGCAAGAACACCCGGCACTCGCTGGAGGCGACCCGGCGGCTGCCCGAGATGACGGCCACCGGGTGGCCGGTGCTGGTCTCCCTGTCCAACAAGGACTTCGTCGGGGAGACGCTGGACCGGCCGGTCAAGGAGCGGCTGATCGGCACGCTCGCGACCACCGCGGTGTCGGCGTGGCTGGGGGCGCAGGTGTACCGGGTCCACGAAGTGCCGGAGACCCGGCAGGTCCTGGAGATGGTCGCGGCGATCTCCGGTGCGAGCGAACCCCGGGTGGCCCGGAGGGGGCTCGCCTGACCCTCCGGGGTGGGTCAGGGGCGCCCCGCTTACGCGCTTTCCTTGGTGACCCTTTCGACCGCGTCGTCGACGTCGTCGGTGACGTGGAAGAGTTCGAGGTCGGCGGGGGACGCCTTGCCCTCGGCGACGAGGGTCTGGCGGACCCAGGAGACCAGGCCGCCCCAGTACTCGGTGCCGAAGAGGACGATCGGGAAGCGGGTGACCTTCTTGGTCTGGACGAGCGTGAGCGCTTCGAAGAGCTCGTCGAGGGTGCCGAAGCCGCCGGGCAGCACCACGAACCCGCGGGCGTACTTGACGAACATGGTCTTGCGGACGAAGAAGTAGCGGAAGTTGACGCCGATGTCGACGTAGGGGTTGAGCCCCTGCTCGAAGGGCAGCTCGATGCCGAGGCCGACGGAGACCCCGCCGGCCTCGAGCGCGCCCTTGTTGGCCGCTTCCATGGCGCCGGGGCCGCCGCCGGTGATGACCGCGAAGCCGGCCTCCGCGAGGGCGCGGCCGATCCGGACCCCGGCGTCGTACTCGCGGGAGTCGACCGGGGTGCGGGCGGAGCCGAACACGCTGACCGCCGAGCCGAGTTCGGCGAGCGCGCCGAAGCCCTCCACGAACTCGGACTGGATACGCAGCACCCGCCACGGGTCGCTGTGCACCCAGTCGGTGGCGCCGCGGCTGTCCAGCAGGCGCTGGTCGGTGGTGCCGGAGAGCACCTGTCCACGTCGGCGGATCACCGGCCCGGTGTGCCGTTCCGGCCAGCCCTTGCCCTCCGGGCGGCCCTCGGCGGCGGCGTTGGCCGCGGCTGCTGCGTCCTGCCAGTCACCGGCGTTCCCACCCGCGTCGTCGGAGTCGGTTGCGTCTGTTGTCATACCCGCAGCGTACGCATCAGGGTGCCGTCGACGGTGCCAAAGGCACCGCTCGCGGCGCTTCCAGCCGCCCGCTGAGCCAGGTCAGGGCGCCGGGGAACATCCGGCTCCAGGTCTTCCAGTTGTGCCCGCCCGCGGTCAGCTGGACGGTGCTGACGGTGCCGGGCGGCCGTACCGCGTCGGCGATCGCGTCGGCGAACTTCGGCGGGCTCTCCCGGTCCTGGAGGCTGGACTCGACCAGGATGTGGGCCGCCGGGCGGCCGTTGCGGGCCAGCCACAGCGGGTTGCGCACCCCGTGGGCCGGGTCGTCGGGTGCGAGCGCGGCCGCGGCGGCGAACCGGTGCGGGTAGTCCAGGGCGAGCCGGGCCGCGCAGTAGCCGCCGGTGGATATGCCCATCACCGCCCAGCCGGCGGGGCCGGGCAGGGTACGGAAGTTGGCCGCGACGGTGGTCGGCACGTCGTCGGTGAGCCAGGTGGCGACCTTGCTCTTGCCCGGCACGTCCGCGCAGCCGGTGTCCACCCGGTCCGGGGTGATCGTGGGCAGCACCAGGATCGCGGGTTCGGCCCGGCCCGCCGCGATCTCGCCGGCCATGATCCGGCCGATCCGCATGCCGCGCAGGAAGCTGTGCGGCGTGCCGGGTATGCCGTGCAGCACCTCGATCACCGGGAAGCGGGTGTGGGCGTACCCCTTCGCGGCGTACTGCGGCGGCAGCCAGACGATCACCTCGCCCTTGCTGCCGGAGTGCCAGCCGCGCACCGTGGCGCGGCGGAATCCCGCGGAGTACGAGCCGAACACCACGTGGTAGTCGGGTACGGCGGGCGTCACGGCCGGGTGGGCGGCGGAGGCGGTGCCGCCACCGCCGCTGTTGGCGTCGCCGAGCAGGTCGGCCCAGGAGGCGTAGAAGCCGTACTGGTTGTTCACCAGGACCATCATCAGGCAGATCGCGGTGGCCTGGCAGAGCAGGATCATGCCCACCCGGGCCACGGTGCGCACCGCGCGGGGGCCGCGCACCTTCGCCCACAGCAGGAGCGCGGCCACCACCGCGCCGACCGCCGCGATCAGGAGCACCACGGCGAACCACGTGCTGGTCAGCCCCATGACCGTGTCCTCTCCCCCCGAACTTCGCCCGGATCGGGCGTATCCGATCACACCATGGCGGATGGGAGGATGCGCGCGCACCCCAGTTCGGTTGCTCGGACCGCCCGGACTATGGGGTGAGCCACTCCCGCAGCTTGCGCTCGGCCTCCTGGACGGCGGCGATCCGGACGTTCTCCTCGCGGGTGTGGGCGAGGGTGGGGTCGCCCGGGCCGTAGTTCACCGCGGGCACGCCGAGCGCGGAGAAGCGGGCCACGTCCGTCCACGCCTCCTTCGCCGCCGGCGGGGTGCCGATCGCCGCGACGAACGCGGCCGCGGCCGGCTGCGACAGGCCGGGCAGCGCGCCCGGGGCGCTGTCGGTGAGCACCACCTCGAAGCCGTCGAAGACCTCGCGCACCCGGTCCAGCGCCTCGGCCTCGCTCTGGTCAGGGGAGAAGCGGTAGTTGACGGTGACCGCGCAGGTGTCCGGGATCACGTTCCCGGCGTGGCCGCCCTCGATCAGCACCGCGTTGAGGCCCTCCGGGTAGACCAGGCCGTCGATCTCCACCCGGCGCGGCTCGTACGCCGCCAGCCGGGCCAGGATCGGCGCGGCCTTGTGGATGGCGTTCTCGCCCAGCCAGCTGCGGGCGGAGTGCGCGCGGCGGCCGGTGGTCTGCACCCGGACCCGGAGCGTGCCCTGGCAGCCGCCGTCCACCCGGCCGTCGGTCGGTTCCATCAGCACCGCGAAGTCCCCGGCGAGCCACTCCGGATGGCGCTCGGCGAGGCGCTTGAGCCCGTTGAACTCGGCGGCGATCTCCTCGGCGTCGTAGAACACGAAGGTGAGGTCGCGGTTGGGCTCCCGCAGTCCGGCGGCGAGTTTGAGCTGGACCGCGACGCCCGCCTTCATGTCCGAGGTGCCGCAGCCCCACAGCACGCCGTCGGCGTCCAGCCGCGACGGCAGGTTGTCGGCGATCGGGACGGTGTCCAAGTGGCCGGCCAGCACGACCCGTTCGGTACGGCCGAGCTCGGTCCTGGCCACCACCGCGTTTCCGTCCCGGTCCACCCGCAGATGCGGTTGCGCCGCCAGCGCCGCCGCCACCAGGTCGGCCAGCTCTCCCTCCGCCCGGCTCACCGATTCCACGTCCACGAGCTGAGCTGTCAACCCGGCGACGTCCTGCTCCAAGTCCAACACGGTTCCCATCCCGCCAGCGTAGGCGGTGCCCGCGGGTGCGACGGGAGGAGCCGCACACGGGCAGGGGCGCGGGAGACTCCCCCGGAGGGGGTGCCCCAGCGACGGGCTCCCAGCGGCAGGTGGGTTCCTGGACCGACCTGACAGGGCGACCCGGCGGATCGGGGCGCTCACATTCGGTAGGGTTCGGCCGTGCCCGAGTCGCCGTCCCCAGCGAGCAAAGAAGAGAAGCGCGGCCGCGGCTGCGGCCTGCGGTTCGCCGCCGGTTTCATCGTGTTGCTGGCCCTCGCGGGCTACCTCGCGTACCGCTTCGAGAACCACGAGAACCCGGCGGCCGCCGGCTGCACCGTGAAGACCGACGGCAACGACCTGACCCTCGACCAGGACCAGGCCGCGAACGCCGCGACGATCGCGGCCGTGTCGATCTCGCGCGGCCTGCCCGAGCGCGCGCTGACGATAGCGCTCGCCACGGCGATGCAGGAGTCCCGGCTGGTGAACCTCGACACCGGGGACCGCGACTCGCTCGGCCTCTTCCAGCAGCGCCCCTCGCAGGGATGGGGCACCGCCCAGCAGATCCAGGACCCGGTGTACGCGTCGAACGCGTTCTTCGACAGCCTGGTGAAGATCCCGAACTACACCCGGCTGCCGGTGACCGTGGCCGCGCAGCGGGTGCAGCGCAGCGGCTACCCGGAGGCGTACGCGCAGCACGAGACGGACGCCACGATGGTGGCCGCCGCGCTGACCGGGCGCGACGAGGCGGCGCTGAGCTGCACCACCGGCGCGAACACCGCGTACAGCGCCGGCGGGCGGCTGGGCGACACCGAGAAGGTGACGGCCCTGCTGAAGCGGGAGTTCGGCAGCCAGGTGCGGCCGCGGGACGACAGCGACCCGCGCACCGTGGCGGTGCCGTCGGCGCCGCCCGGCGGTTCCACGACCGGCGCCGGCAAGCAGCGCGGCTGGGCGCTGGCGCAGTGGGCGGTGGCGCACGCGCACGACCTGAAGGTGGAGCAGGTGAGCTTCGGGGACATGCGCTGGCAGGCGAAGAAGTCCGGCAAGGGGTGGCAGAAGACGTCGGACCCGTCCGGAACCAAGGGCGCTTCCGCGCCGGCCGTGGACACGCTGGTACGGATCACCGTCGCGCGGTAGTCCCCGCCCCGACCCGCCCGGGTGCCCCGGGAGCACCCGGGCGAGTCCAGGGGCACTGGGAACCGCGCACGCAACCCACCACCAGGTGGTCCCTCACCCGAGGGAACACACCACCCCGGAGGGTCAGCCGAGCCGTTCCACCGCGGCGGCCACCCGCTCGTCCGTCGCCGTGAAGGCGATACGGACGAAGTTCTGCCCGGTGGGGCCGTAGAACTCGCCGGGGGCGACGAGGATGCCCTGCTTGGACAGGTCCCCGACGGTCTGCCAGCAGTCCTCGTCGCGGGTGGCCCACAGGTAGAGGCTGGCCTCGCTGTGCTCGACCCGGAACCCGGCGGCCTCGAAGGCGGTGCGCAGCGCGGCCCGGCGCCGGGCGTAGCGCGCCTTCTGGTCGACCGCGTGCTCGCGGTCGCCCAGGGCCGCGACCATCGCCGCCTGCACCGGCTGCGGCACGATCATCCCGGCGTGCTTGCGCACCGCGAGGAGTTCGGCGACGGCCGCGGGGTCGCCGGCGAGGAAAGCTCCCCGGTACCCGGCGAAGTTGGACCGCTTGGACAGGGAGTGGACGGCGAGCAGGCCGTCGTGGGTGTCGCCGCACACGTCGGGGTGCAGGACCGAGACCGGCTCGGTGCCCTCCCAACCGAGTTCGATGTAGCACTCGTCGGAGACGACGAGGATGCCGTGCTCGCGCGCCCAGGTCACGATCCGGCGCAGTTCGGCGGCGGACAGCACCCGACCGGTCGGGTTGGAGGGGCTGTTGAGCCAGAGCAGCCGGGTGCGGGCCGGGTCGAGTTCGGCGACCGGGTCGTCGTAGCCGGCCGCTTCGGCCCGGGCGATGAGCGCCCCGATCTCGTAGGTCGGGTAGGCGAGCGCCGGGTAGCCGACCTGGTCGCCCTCGCGCAGGTCGAGCAAGGTGGGCAGCCAGCCGACGAGTTCCTTGGAGCCGATCAGCGGCAGGATGTGCGCCGGGTCCGCGCCGCTGACGCCGTGCCACGTGCGCAGGTAGTGCGCGGCGGCCTCGCGCAGCGCGGCCGTGCCGTAGGTGAGCGGGTAGCCGGGGCTGTCCGCGGCGGCGGTCAGTGCCTGCCGGATCACCTCGGGGACGGGGTCCACCGGGGTGCCCACGGACAGGTCGACCACGCCGTCGGGGTGCGCGGCCGCCGTGGCCTTGTACGGCTCCAGGCGGTCCCACGGGAAGACCGGAAGGCGGGCGGAGATGCTCAACGTGCTCACTCTCGCAGGGTGGTTCGTGCGGGCGGCGCAGAACACCGGGCCCCGTGCCGGCAGCGGTGCGCTGCCGGACGGGGCCCGGCGGTGTCAGCCCCGGGGGGTTGTCACCGGGTCACTGGTTCTGCGGGGGCAGTTCCGCGATGAAGGGGTGGTCGCGCTCGATCAGACCCAGCTTCGAGGCGCCACCGGGCGAGCCGAGTTCGTCGAAGAACTCCACGTTCGCCTTGTAGTAGTCCTTCCACTCCTCCGGGGTGTCGTCCTCGTAGAAGATCGCCTCCACCGGGCAGACCGGCTCACACGCGCCGCAGTCGACACACTCGTCCGGATGGATGTACAAGGACCGGGAGCCCTCGTAAATGCAGTCGACCGGGCACTCTTCGATGCACGCCTTGTCCTTGACGTCGACACAAGGCTGCGCGATGACGTAGGTCACGCTGTCGTTCCTCCTCGGTAGGGCTCATCTCGCGCGGGAGCGCGGCGTCGTCGATGCCCACACCTAGTATCTCCGTTCCTGGGCACGTTCCGAACAGGAGGGGCAGGCATGCGAGGGGTTTTCTCGTCCGGAGCTCGACTCGAAATCCACATTACCCCCGCTGACGTGGGAAAACGCGTCTCGGTCCGGCAGTTGGTCGAGGTCGCCGACGGGCATCCTATGTTCACCGATACGGTCGGTGTTCTCGCATCCTGGAATACGGGAGTGGTCTGCGTCACTCGGCGGACCGGAGAGACGGTGCGGATCGAGGAGGAGACACTGGTGGCGGGGAAGGTGGTGCCGCCCGCTCCGGAGCGGCGTGACAGGGGCCGGAGCAGGCCGGGAGTGCCCGCGGTGACGGCCGAGGAGATCGAGGCGGTGGCGTCGCGGGCCTGGCCACCGGTGGAGTCGGCGCCGCTGGGCGGCTGGGTGCTGCGCGCGGCGGGCGGTTTCACCCGCCGCGCGAACTCCGTGCTGTTGACGGGCGACCCGGGGATGCCGCCGGCGGAAGCGCTCGCCGCGGTGACACGGTGGTACCAGGAGCGCGGGCTCGTGCCGCTGTTCCAGGTGCCGGACTCCTCCCCCTACGTCGTGGAGTTGGACCGCGCGGGGTGGGTGCGCGAGGCGGACACCCTGGTCCGTACCGCCCCGCTCGCGCCGTTGACGTCCCTGGCGGAGGACGCCGGCCGCCCGGTGGAGCTGTCGCGCACCCCGGACGCGGCCTGGCTCGCCTCGTACCACCGCACCGGCGAACTCGCCGACGCCGCGCTCCAGGTGGTCTCGGGCGGGCCGTCGGTCTGGTTCGCCACCGCGCCGGGCGCGATCGGCCGGGCCGTGGTCGAGGGGCCCTGGGCGCTGTTCGGCGCCGTCGAGGTGGCACCGGACCAGCGCCGGCGCGGCCTGGCCACCGCCGTGATGGGCGCGCTCGCCCGGCGGGCGCACGACGAGGGGGCGACCGCCGCGTACCTCCAGGTCGAGGCGGACAACGCGGCCGCCCGCGCGCTCTACGACCGGCTCGGCTTCACCGACCACCACGGCTACCACTACCGGCGCCCCCCGGCATGACGGCTTCGGTACGCGAACGGTTCGCCGCGGCCGCCCGCGAGGAGCGGCCCGACCTGGCGGAGTTGTGCCTGCTGATCGGCGCGGAGGCGGACCCGGCGCTGGACGGCCCGGTGGCAGACCTGGCCCAGATCGAACTGGACCGGCTCGCCGGGCTGCTCCCGTACGGCTCCACCACGCCGCAGGACTGGGCCCAGGCGCTCAGGCGGGTGCTGGGCGCCGGGCACGGCTTCCACGGCACGCCCGCGGACTACGGGCTGCTGTCGTCGTCGCTGCTCCAGGAGGTGCTGCGACGGCGGCGCGGGCTGCCGATCCTGCTGTCGGTGGTGTGGATGGAGGTGGCGCGGCGCGCGGGGGCGCCGGTGCACGGGGTGGGGCTGCCGGGGCACTTCGTGGTGGCGCTCGGCGAACTGGAGCCGCACGGAGCGGAGTTCGGCGCGGAGTTCGGCGCCGAGTTCGACAACGGCCCGGCGCCGTACGTCCTGGTCGACCCCTTCGACGCGGGCCGCGTGCTGTCCGGGCCGGACGCCGAACGGCTCATGTCGGGCTCGGTCGGCGGCATCCGGGCCGGTACGGGGGCGGGCGGCCGCGCGATGGCCGCGCCCGCGCCGGCCGACACGCTGGACATCGTCCGCCGCGTGCTCAACAACATCCGGGCCTGGGCCGCGCCCCGGCCCGAGCGCCTCCCCGTCCAGCTGTGGACCCTCGACCTGACGCTGCTCCTCCCCCGCCATCCGGCCCGCCTGCGCTACGAACGGGCCCAGGTCCTCGTCCAGATGGGCGACTTCCTCGGCGGCGCGGCCGAGATGGAGGAATACGCCGAGGTGATCGGCTCGTTCGACCCGGAGACCGCGGCGACCATCCGCACGCAGGCGCGTGCCGCGCGGGCCCGGCTCAACTGACCTCCCTTTCGGGGAGGAGCCGAGCAGATTCAGGGGCGCGTGGGGGCGCTCCCCTTGGCTGCGCCGGGGCGCCCCCACCCAGGCGAAGCGCTGCGGGAGAACCGCGCGCGACCCACCAGCGAGAGGTGGTCCCCGAACCGACCGCACGGGGCGGCCGGGCGGGTCACAGCCACCCCTTCTCGCGGGCGATGAGGACGGCCTCCGCCCGGTTGCGCGCGCCGGTCTTCTGGATCGCGGTGGAGAGGTAGTTGCGCACCGTGCCCTCGGACAGCAGCAGCCGCCGGGCGATCTCCGCGTTCACCGAACCGTCGGCGGCGGCGTTGAGCACTTCCCGCTCCCGCCCGGTCAGCGGGTCCGCGCCCTCGGCCAGCGCGGCCGCGGCCAGCGAGGGGTCGATCACCCGCTCCCCCTGGAGCACCCGCCGTACCGCGTCGGCGAGTTGCGCGGCGGGCGCGTCCTTCACGAGGAACGCCTCCGCCCCCGACTCCATCGCGCGCCGCAGGTATCCGGGCCGGCCGAAGGTGGTCACGATGACGACCTTCACCCCGGGCGCCGCCTTCCGGAGCAGCCCCGCCGCCTCGATCCCGGTCATCCCGGGCATCTCGATGTCCAGCAGCGCCACCTCCGGCCGGTGCTCCAGCACGGCGGCCACCACCTCGTCGCCCCGCGCCACCTGCGCGACGACCTCGATGTCCGCCTCCAGCCCGAGCAGCGTGGCCAGCGCCTCCCTGACCATCGACTGGTCGTCGGCCAGCAGCACTCGGATCATCCCCGTCACCCCGGCAGGGTAGCGGCTCCGCTCGGCGGGGTCCGGCCCGGGAGCGGCGTCACCCGGTGATGCGCATGAGGGCGATGTGGTTGTCGGAGACGGTGAAGGCGAAGTCGGAGGGGCCGTTGAAGCCGTTGCCGCCGACCTCGGCGGAGACCGTCGTGGTGTCGCCTTCGGTGCGGGTGCCGGTGACCCGCAGGGTGACCTGCTTGCCGATGAACTCGGCGTCGCTCCACTCCCGGACCGCGTCGTGGCCGCGGAAGATCCGGCCCCAGTCGTCCACGGCCCCGTCCGGCGCGAACGCGGCAAGGAAGTCCTCGGTGTTGCCCGCGCTCGCCGCCTCCAGGGCCGCGGCGATGGGGATCGGCAGGGGCTCGGCACTGGTCATGCCCGCTCAACGAGGGCCCGCGGGCCAGGTCACGCACCATATGGGCCGACCGGGGGGCGGTCCGGGAACCGGCCGGGGCGAACCGGAGACCGGCCGGAAACCGGCGGGGAGCCGTTCGCGGCGCCGGCGCCGTATGACATCTGTCATGCGGATGTCACGACCGTACACACTGCCGCCGGGCTCCCCCTCGGACCACAGTGGTGCCATGACCGCAGCATCAGTGAGCACGACCACGCAACAGCAGGACGGGGCCGGCGGCCCGGGGCAACCCGTGGTGAGCTTCCGGGACGTGAGCAGGAGTTTCGGGGCCGTCCAGGCGGTCGCCGAGGTGAGCCTGGAGCTGCACCCCGGCGAGACGGTGGCGCTGCTGGGACCCAACGGCGCCGGCAAGTCCACCGCGCTCGACCTGCTCCTCGGGCTGAAGAACGCCGACCGCGGGGAGGTGAAGGTGTTCGGCACCAGCCCGACGCAGGCGATCGCCAAGGGCCGGGTCGGCGCGATGCTGCAGAGCGGCGGGCTGATGGAGGAGGTCACGGTGCGCGAGCTGGTGGGGCTCGCCTGCGACCTGCACCCGAAGGCGTACCCGGTGGACCAGGTGCTGGCCGCCGCCGACCTCACCGACATCCGGGACCGGAAGGTGAACAAGCTCTCCGGCGGCCAGGAGCAGCGGGTCCGGTTCGCGATGGCCACGGCCGGCGCGAACGACCTGATCGTGCTCGACGAGCCGACCACGGGCATGGACGTGAGCGCGCGGCAGGCGTTCTGGGCGACGATGCGTGCACAGGTCGACCAGGGCCGCACCGTGCTGTTCGCCACCCACTACCTGGAGGAGGCGGACGCGATCGCGGACCGCGTGCTGGTCCTGCACCGGGGCCGGCTGATCGCGGACGGCACGGCGGCGGAGATCAAGGCGCGCGCGGGGGCCCGCCGGATCACTTTCGACCTGGCCGACGGGATCGACGAGCAGGCGCTCGGCGCCCTGCCGAACGTGGTGGGCCTGGACGTGACCGGCCCGACCGTACGCATCCGCTCCAACGACGCGGACGCCACCATGCACGCGGTGTACGGGCTCGGCCTGTACCCGCGCAACCTCGAGGTCGCCGGGCTCGGTCTGGAGCAGGCGTTCCTCGCCATCACCGACGCGGCGACCAACGCAGAGGAGGCGGGGCAGCGATGACGACGCTGATCCGGCTGGAGATCACCCGCACCCTGCGGAACCGCAAGTTCATGTTCTTCTCGGTGCTCTACCCGGCGTTCCTCTTCCTGGCGATCAGCCTGAGCTACAAGAAGAGCGACACCGTCGGCGACCACGGGCTGTCGGCGGTGGCCTACCTGATGGTCTCGATGGCCGCGTTCGGCGCGATGACGGCGGTGCTGATGGGCAACGCCGAACGGATCGCGCGGGAGCGGGAGAAGGGCTGGGTGCGGCAGCTGCGGCTGACCGCGCTGCCCGGCCGCGGCTACGTCACCGCGAAGGTGGCGTCGGCGGCCACGGTGAGCCTGCCGTCGATCCTGGTCGTGCTGCTGATCGGCGGACTCGTGAAGAGCGTCCGGATGGACACCTGGCAGTGGGTGGCGATCGCCTTCAGCACCTGGGCGGGCAGCCTGGTCTTCGCCGCGCTCGGGGTGGCGATCGGCTATCTGGCCACCGCCGACGTGGCCCGGCCGATCTCCATGCTGTTCTACTTCGGCCTGGCGGTCCTGGGCGGCCTGTGGGTGCCGATCTACAGTTTCCCGCAGTGGTTGCAGAACCTCGCCGGCTACCTCCCGGCGCGGCCGTACGTGGCCCTGAGCCAGGCGATCGAGGTGGGGAACGCCCCGCACGTCAAGGACGTCAGCGTCCTCGTCGTCTACCTGCTGCTCTTCGCGGGGGCGGCGGCCTGGCTCTACCGCAAGGACACCCGGAAGGCGTGACCGTATGACCGGCGAGTGGTGGCGCCGCCGCGCCGGGGACGGCGCCCGGCGGGGCGGCGGTCCCGGCGCCGTACCCGAGGACGGCGGCGAGCCGTGGCCGAAGTGGCGGCAGGAGGTGGAGGACGCCGACACCAGCCCGATGGGCCGGCCGCCGGAGAACCGCCGGCAGGCGATGATCAAGCTGATGTGGATCGGCATCTGGCTGCTCTACCTGGCCTCCCCGGTGAGCGACCTGGCCGACGGCGGCCACTCGCTCGCCGCCGCCGTCCCTGCCGCCCTCGGCCTGATCGTGTTCGTCGCCGGGTACCTGGTGCTGGCCTTCTTCCGCACCAACAACCCCGGGCCGCCCCAGCCCTGGGTGTACGCCCTGCTGGTCGCGCTCGCCTCCTTGGCACTGGCGCTGTCGGCCCTGCTCGGCAAGAACTGGCTGGTGCTGTTCGTGTACGTGGGGGTGGCGTGCGGGGCGGCGCTGCCCGGCAAGGACTCGCGGTGGGCGGTCCCGCTCTCGGCGGCGCTGCTCGCCGCGACCGGGGCGGTCGTCGATCCGCACGGCACGCTCTACCCGTCGCTGCTGGTGCCCGCCCTGCTCGGCGGCTTCGCGATGATCGGCGTGCAGCAGCTCGTCCGGACCATGCGGGAGTTGCGCTCCGCCCGGGACACCGTGGCGCAGCTGGCCGCGACCGAGGAGCGGCTGCGGCTCGCCCGCGACCTGCACGACCTGCTCGGGCACTCGCTGTCGCTGATCACCCTGAAGAGCGAACTGGCCGGACGGATGCTGCCGGACCGGCCGCGGGACGCCGCCCAGCAGGTCGCCGACATCGAGTCGGTCAGCCGCCAGGCGCTGGTGGACGTGCGCGAGGCGGTCAGCGGCTACCGGCGCCCCACCATGGCCGCCGAGGTCGCCTCGGCCCGCAGCGCGCTGGCCGCGGCGGGCGTCTCGGCCCGGCTGCACGTGCCCGACCGGATCGAGGGCCTCACCCCGGCCGGGGAGGGCGCGCTGGCCTGGGCGCTGCGCGAGGCGGCGACCAACGTCATACGGCACAGCGGCGCGACGACCTGTGTGGTGGCCCTGGAGACGGGCGGCGGCAGCGCGACGCTGACCGTCTCCGACGACGGGCGCGGGCCGGACGACTCCTGCCCGCCGGGCAACGGCCTGACCGGGCTGGGCGAGCGGCTGATCCTCGCGGGCGGCAGCCTGAAGACCTCCCGGGCAGGTGACGGCGGCTTCACGCTCACCGCGACGGTGCCGCTCGCCGCGGCGCCGGTGGGTGCGAAACAGCCGCCGAACGGCGAGTAGTAGGGTCCGGGCTGTGCCCGAGACCCCCGAGATCCCCGAGATCCCCGCGCCGAGCCAGCCGATCCCCGAAGATCCCGAAGCCGCCGGAGCCGCCGGAGCCGCGCCCGCCGCGGACACCGACAGCGAGGGCGTCGACGCGACCGCGGATGCGGAGCCCGAGCACGGCGCCGCCGCACCGGACCTCGGCGAACCCGGCTTCGCCCACTCGGCCGCGGTGGTCGCCGGCGGCCTCGTCCCGGACTCCGTACTCCAGGTCGCCGCCCGCGCGACGCTGCCGTTCCAGGCGGCCCGCGCGGACCTGAGCTTCGCCACCGCCTTCTGGTACAACGACCTGATCGAGACCGGCGGCGACCACGAGGTCATCCGGCAGTACCTCGTCACGGCCGCGCCCCGCACCCGCTTCGAGATCGGGCAGTGGACGCTGCGCGGCGACCTCACCGACCCGGAACAGCCGCTCGACGAGCTGGTGATGGGCGGCTTCGCGAAGCGCTGGACGGTGCTCGACGGCCTCGGGGTCGCGGTGATGCCCACCGTGGACCTGCACCTGCACGCCGAACGCAAGGGCTGGCGCTGGGACACCCAGGAGATCACCGACGGGCTCGCCGCGCAGCCCGACGACATCGCGGCGATCGGCGACGACCCGCTGCCCGCGTACGTCCTCGGTCACGAGGCCGACGACAGCGGCGCCTCCGCGCACCCCGACCGGCCGCAGGCGCTGCTGGCGGGCGAGGTGCGCCGGGCCGCCCCCGACGCCCCGCTGACCTGGTCGGGTCCGCTGCCCACCGGCTTCGACGGCTCGCCGGTCTTCGCCGCCCTGCCGCTGCCCGACGAGCAGTTGAAGCTGCTCTGCCTGGGGGTGGCGCTGCCGGGCGCGGACGGGCCCGACGCGCCGGCGACCGTGGTGGCCTTCGCCGAGCTGCGCTCCGCCATCCACGCGCTGGCCCCCCGCCGCAGGCGCCACTGGTGGCAGCGCGGCTGAGGGGCCCGACCCGGGGAGCCGCCCGCGGGAGCCGGCCCGCGAGGGCCGGCTCGCAAGGGCCGGCCGAGGGGCGGCTCCGCCCGCTTCCTGACGGCTCTTGCCGGCTCCCGCGTGCTCCTACTGCTGGACCGCGTCCTGGAGCGTCACGCTGCGCCCGGCGACGGTCTTGGAGTTCAGCGCCTGGATCAGCGCGGTGGCGACGTCCTGCGGGGTGACCGCGGTCTTCGAACCGTTGCCGCGCTTCAGCAGCACCCCGTCGAAGGAGTTGCCGTACAGCGCCTGGAGCGCCTTCAGGTCGATGTGCGGGGCGAGTTGGCCGTCCGGCGTGGCCTGCATGGTGAGGAACTGCGGCAGCGTCTTGTTGAACGGCAGGTCCTTGCCCCCGGCCAGGATGTGCACCGGACCCATCATCGCGGTCTTGCCGAAGCCGTTGACCGCCTTGTCCAGCGTCGCCTGGGTGACCTTCGGCTGCACGGTGGTGCCCCGGAGGTCGATCGGGGTGTTGCGGCCGGACTCGGCCCGCAGCCGGTAGGCCGCGGAGACCTGGGTCGCGGCGGCGTTCACGTCGACGGACTGGCTGGGCTTGCCGGGCACCGCGACGGCCTTGCCGCCGGTGAAGCGCACCATGCCGTCCGTGCCCTTGCTCGACGGCCCCGCGACCGTCGTCAGCGCCGCCTTGAGCTTGTCCTGGTCGACGACGATCACCGGGTCCGTGACCTGGGTCCGGCCGAAGAGCGAGCCGACCACCGAGACCGGGTTGTAGTCGGAGTGCGCCACCTTGCGGACGGTGGCGTCGGTGTCGATGGACAGGCCCGCGATCGACGGCTTGAGCGAGTGCTGCTTGCCGTCGACGGTGACGGTGAGCGCCGCGGTGCCCCGGTTGCCGAGCGCGTGGTTCAGCTTCTTGACGGCCGTCGCCTGGCTGGTGTTGCCGATGTCCACGCCGAGCACGGTGGTGCCCTTCGGCACGTCGGAGTGGTTCATCAGCAGCCCGGCGCCGTACGCGAGGACGGCGGCGCCGACGACCGCGACACCGAGCAGCGCGAGCTTGGAGCGGCCCTTCTTGACCGGCTTGGCCGACTTCGCCGGTGTGGCCGGCGTGGACGGCGCCGCGGGTCCTGGCCGCGGGACGGACCCGGGGGCGCCAGTCCGGGCGGCGGCACCGCTCCGGGGCCGCCCGCGGCGCGGCCGGGGCCCTCCCCCGACGGCACCGGCGGGATGCCGCCGACCAGGGTGTCGCCGGCGCCCATCCGCCGGGGCGGCTCGGAACCGGCCGGGGCCGGCGGGCGGAAGGCGTGCTCGCCGGTGTCGCCGCCGATCGGCGGCACCCGCATGTCGCCGGTGGCCGGGCCGGTGGTGGCCCCGGCGGGCGGCGGCAGCGGCGCGGCGCCGCCGCCGGGCGCGAACGGGTCGGTGGGGATGCCGCGCGGCACCCCGGGCGGGAAGTCCTCGGTGCCGAACGGCGCCGGCCCGGAGCCGGGTTCGGCGCGGCCCTCGGCGCCCGCGGGGGTCTCGAAGGGCGAGGCGAACCCGCCCGACGGCGTGTCGTGCGGGCCGCGCGCGGCCGGGGCGTCGTCGAACGGCGAGCCCACCGGCGGCGGCAGGAACGCCTGCGGAATCTGCTGCGTACCGGTGTCGGAGTCGGTGAACGGCTCGGCGAACTGCTCGGTGTACGGCCCCGCGAAGGGGTCGTCCGCGCGCGGGGTGCCCCCGGCGGGGGTGCCCGCGCCGAAGAAGCCGTCCGCCACCGGGGACCCGGCGTCCGGTGCGTCGCCGCCGCCCGGGGACCGCACCGGCGGCACCGTGAAGCCGCCGCCGGCCGTCCCGTTGCCGGGCGCACCGCCACGCGGGAAGTCGCCCTGGAAGCCGTCGCCGGAGAAGCCCTCGGAGAAGCCGTCGCCGGTCGCCCCCGCGCCCGGGGGGAAGCCCGTCGGGGCCTGGCCGGAACCGCTGCCGGGAGCCGTACCGGTGTCCGTGCCGAAGCCGGGGCCGCCGCCCGGGAAACCCTCACCCGGGAAGCCGTCGCCCGGGAAACCCTCACCCGGGAAGCCGTCGCCGGGGAAGCCCTCCCCCGGGAAGCCCTCACCCGCACCGGAACCCGCGGCCGAGCCGGAACCGGAGCCCGTACCCGGAGCGGAACCCGCGCCCGTACCGGCGGCCGAGCCCGTACCCGAGCCCGTGGGGCCGACCGGCTTGCGCGGCGCGAACCAGTCGCTGGTCTTCTCCTTCTTCTCGGCCCGCTCCTGCGGAGCTTCGCCGCCCTGCCCGCCGTCGGCGGGAGGTTCACCGGCGGAGGCGCCCGCGGTGCTTGGGGCCGCGGTGTCCGGGGCACCCGCGCCCTGCGGTCCGGCCGCGGGAGCCGCGGCGCCCTCCTCGACGGTGGTGCGCATGACGACCGGCGGGATCGGCCGGGAGCCGGGGATGTTGATCCTGATCCGGGTGGTCAGCGTCGTCTCGGTCCTGGGCTCGCCGGCCGCGTCCGCGTCGGTGCCCTGCTCGGCCGCTTCGGCGCCGTCCTGCTCCTGGCCGGCCGGACGCGGCCGCTCCTGCGGGTGCAGCGACGGGAAGGGGCGGGGGCCGTAAGGCGGGGTCCCTGACGGGTACGCGGCACCGCCGCGTCCCTGGGGACCGGAGGACGAACTGTCAGTTTCACGACTCAAAGGAGGCTCTCCCGGTTAGCCACGCCGCCCGACACATCACTTGGCAGGCGGCTCGCCGGCGCACCCACCATACCGACCTGTGCGCGGAGGCGACTGCGGTCCGGCGGAACGCTGGGGCACACCCAACCATGCGTCGGCCCCTGCCCGCCAAGTCAGGCCCTATTCGTGCCGGATGAGGGTACTTGGGGCAGCGTGGCGCAGATCACCGCCGACAACGCCCCGCCGAGCAGGTAGATGTACGGCCCGATGCCGGCGGCGAGCAGGAAGTCGCCCTCCGGCTGGGAGCCGCTGAGCAGGATCACGCACACCAGCCAGACCGCGGCGGGCACCACGGTGCCCAGGCGGGTGCCGGTGAGCTTCCCGCCGCCGTAGAAGGCCGCCACGCACCCGGCGAGCGCCAGCAGCAGCCCACCGGGCTCCCAGGCGGCCTGCACGAGGGCGCCGGCCACCGCGATGGCCACCGCGAGCACGGCGAGGCCGAAGTACCCGGCGATCCGGGCGCCTTGCGTCCCCCGCGGGTTGCTGGACAGCGGCCGGATCACCGGCGTACGGGACGGGGCCGGACCGCGGCCGGCGGCGGGGCGGCTCATCGCGCACCGCCCGGCGCCTCGGCGGACTCGGGCTCCGCGCCGAACAGGTCGTCCGCGCGGCCGGTGGACTCGCCCCGCACCTGCCGGTAGTACTCGACGGCGAAGAACGGCTGGCCGAGGTCGTTGGAGAGCGCGAAGAAGGGGCCGTCGACGGCGATCTGGGTGGCGTGCGCCCGCATCGCGGCGGTCTTGCGGTCGGCGTAGGCCGAGCCGTCGACCGACGCGGTGACGAGCGCGTCGTCGACCACGCCGGGGACGTCGTCCGGGGTCGCGACGCCCTTGAACGGGAAGTCCCGGCCCTCGGCGGCGAGCCGGTCGAAGCCGGCCTGGACGACCGAGCGGGGCGTGCAGATCTCGTAGACGCGGTCGATCCGGTGGCCGCGGTCGGCGGCGAGTTCGTAGCCGCGCATGGCGACGCGGTGCGCCTGGATGTGGTCCGGGTGGCCGTAGCCGCCGTTGTCGTCGTAGGTCACCAGGACCTGGGGGCGCACCTCAAGGATGACGTCGGCGAGGTGGCCGGCCGCCTCGTCCAGGTCGGCGCGCCACAGGGAGGCCGGATGGTCGTTCTGGGCGACGCCCATCATCCCGGAGTCGCGGTAGCGGCCGGGGCCGCCCAGGAAGCGGTGGTCGGTGACGCCCAACGCGGCCATGGCGGAAGCCAGTTCGCCGATCCGGTGCTCGCCCAGGGTGTCGTCGCGGTCCGCGGCGAGATGGGCCAGCTCCGGCGGAATGACCTCGCCCTCCTCACCGAGGGTGCAGGTGACGAGGGTGACGAGGGCCCCCTCGGCCGCGTACTTGGCCATGGTGGCGCCGTTGTTGATCGTCTCGTCGTCCGGGTGGGCGTGGACGAACAGCAGGCGCCGCTCAGGAGGGCCGTCGGGAGCATCGGTCATGGTCGAAGCCTACGGCTCCGCCCACCGGACCCGGGCAGCGGCCGCCGCTGCTGCCCGCCGTCCGCTTACCCGCCGGTATGACCGTCAGATCTTGATGTTGGAGATCGTCTGCGCCACGTTGCTGGTGAGGTCGGTGATCTGGGGCGCCCACGAGGAACTGGCAAGGTAGAAGCCGAGCAACGTACAGGCCACCGCGTGTCCCGCCTTGAGTCCCGATCGGCGGATCAGCAGGAACACGATGACTAGCAGCAGCAGCACCGCCGAAATCGAGAGTGCCACAGCGGCTCACCTCCTCATACGCAGGGTCCATGTCAGTTGCCACATGCTTATTACCCACCCACGGCTACGGATCATAACTTTCCGTGCGACCGCATATGTCGGAGCACGGAAGCACGCGGGGGCGCATGACCAGATCCAGCCAACGGCCGTGCCCGGTACGGCGGGTGGGCCGGCGCCGGACCGCCAGGTCAGGGCGGCGCGGGCGGCGCCGGGCGCTAATACAGGGGCGATTGTCGGTGCCACCCTCTAGGGTCGCGGGTATGACGTACCTCTCATTCCCACGGCAGCACGCGAGGACACAGCGGTTCACTCTCGGGGCGCCGCGGGCCTTCGCGGTCGCGCCGGGCGGGGACCGGGTGGCGTTCGTGCGCTCCCGGTCGGGCACCGAGCGGGAGCAGTTGCTGTGGGTGCTGGACCTGGCGGAGGGCGGCGCGGACACGGCGGCGGTGGAGCGGCTGGTGGCCGATCCCGCCGCGGTGCTGGGCGGTGCGGACGAGGAGTTGCCCGCGGCGGAGCGGGCCAGGCGCGAGCGCAGCCGGGAGGGCTCCGCGGGCGTGGTGGCCTTCGCCGTGGACCAGGCGGTCGAGCTGGCCGCCTTCGCGCTGTCGGGGCGGCTGTTCGTGGCGGATCTGACCGCCGTGGAGACGGCCGCCGAAGGGACAGCCGAAAAGGCGGCCGCAGGCACCGGCGGCGGCGGCGCGCCCGCGGTGCGCGAACTGCCGGTGCCCGGCCCGGTGGTGGACCCGCGGCCGTCCCCTGACGGCCGCTGGGTGGCGTACGCGGCGGGCGGCGCGCTGCGGGTGGTCGGCGCCGATGGCGCGGGGGCCGACGACCGCGCGCTCGCCGAGCCTGACGGCGCGTCGGTGACGTGGGGGCTGGCGGAGTTCGTCGCGGCCGAGGAGATGGACCGCACCCGCGGCTTCTGGTGGGCGCCGGACAGCAGCGCGCTGCTCGTCGCCCGGGTGGACGAGGCACCGGTCCAGCGCTGGTGGATCTCTCAGCCCGCGCACCCGGACCGGCCGCCGGTCGAGGTGGCCTACCCGCAAGCGGGCACGCCCAACGCGGAGGTGACGCTGGCCCTGTTCACGCTGGACGGCTCGCGCACCGATGTCGAGTGGGACCGGGACCGCTATCCGTACCTCGCGTCGGTGCACTGGTCGGCGGCCGGTCCGGCGCTGCTGCTGGTGCAGACCCGGGACCAGCGCGCGCAGGCATATCTGACCGTGGACCGTAAAACCGGCGCGACCGAGACGGTGGCCGTCGAGGAAGATCCAACTTGGCTGGATCTCTTCCCCGGTGTGCCGGTCCGCACCCCGGCCGGCGAGCTGGTCACGATCACCGACACATCGGGAGCACGTGCCCTGAAGGTGGGCGAAAGGACGCTGACCGGCCCGGAGTTGCACCTGCGGGCGGTGCTGGACACCGGCGCCGAGGACATTCTGGTGACCGCCTCCTCCGGTGAGACGGCGACCGAGCCGGAGATCGGCGAGGTGCACGTCTACCGGGTGGACCACCGCGGCACGGACGCCGCCCCGGTCCGGGTCTCCACCGAACCGGGGGTGCACACCGCGGTGCGCGGCGGCGGCCTGACGGTGCTGACGACCTCCACCCTGGACCGCCCCGGAGCGGTGACCCGGGTGCTGCGCGACGGCGCCGAGGTCGCCCGGATCGCCTCCCATGCCGAGACCCCGTCCCTGACCGCGCGGCCCCGCCTGCTGGAAGCCGGGCCGCTGCGCATCCCGACCGCGGTCCTGCTGCCGACCGGCTGGAGCGAGGACGACGGCCCGCTGCCGGTCCTCCTCGACCCGTACGGCGGCCCGCACGGCCAGCGGGTGTACGCGGCGCACAACCCGCACCTGGTCTCGCAGTGGTTCGCCGACCAGGGCTTCGCGGTGATCGTGGCCGACGGCCGCGGCACCCCGGGGCGTTCGCCCCGGTGGGAGAAGTCCATCGCCGGCGACTTCGCCGGGATCTCGCTGCCCGACCAGGTGGCGGCGCTGCACGCGGTCGCCGAGCGGTATCCGCTGGACCTGGGCCGGGTGGCGATCCGCGGCTGGTCGTACGGCGGCTATCTCGCCGGACTCGCGGCCCTGCGCCGTCCGGACGTCTTCCACGCCGCGGTGGTCGGCGCCCCGGTCACCGACCTGCGGCTGTACGACACGCACTACATGGAGCGCTACCTCGGCGACCCCCGCGAGCAGCCCGAGGTCTACGAGGCGAACTCGCTGGTGGGCGACGGCGGCCTGGTGCGGGCCGCCGAGCCGGCCCGGCCGATGATGGTGATCCACGGCCTCGCCGACGACAACGTCCTGGTCGCCCACTCGCTGCGGCTGTCCACCGCGCTGCTGGCGGCCGGCCGGCCGCACGAGGTGCTGCCGCTGTCGGGGGTCACCCACATGACCGCCCCCCAGGAGCAGGTAGCCGAGAACCTGCTGCTGCTCCAGGTGGACTTCCTCAAGCGCGCCCTCAGCGGCCGCCCGCACGGATAACCCGCCGGCCGCAGCCGCAGCCACGGCCCCGGACGCCGCCCCACCCGCCGGCCGGACCGCCGAAGAACCCGCGGAGCGCACCACCGAAGATCCCGCCCGAAGCCCCGGACACATCGCGTCCGGGGCTTCGGCGTGCATACGAACCGGAAGGAATGCTCACACCATTCCGGCCATGGGGAGGACGGCGAGGTTAGGGGGAACGGCCGGCCGGGGACCACATCATCACGAGCCCCGACCGGCCTACGGCACCCGCACGGCCGTACGTTGTTCAGACTGCTCGGTCCGTATATCGGAGCTGCGACAGAAAAGTTGCTTGCATGTAAACGCGCTACGTCCCAAAATATCCGTTTTGCCCGTTTCAAATATCAGATGTCAAGCACGTACGGACACCAATCTGCAAAACCTTCGCTCAAGATGCCAAACAACAAGCTTTCTTCCCTCCTTCCCCCCTTGACTGGAAGTTGATTCCATTGCGAAAGTCCCGCTCAACACGCGTTGCGCATCGGCGTTGTACGCACGTTTTCGGTCCCGGGGAAGTGTGATGACAAGTCCTAGTAAGGCTGCCGCTGAGAGTGCCGGCAGCCTCACTCTCGACCCAGAGGGCGGCAACCCCGACCCCGGGCAGCACCAGGCACCCGAACTGGTGGGCCGGTCGCCGCGGCAGCTTGCCTGGATCAGGTTCAAGCGCGACAAGATCGGCATGCTCTGCGCCGTCGTCGTGGCGATCTTCATCCTGGTCGCGATCTTCGCGCCCTTGATCGTCAAGCTGTACGGCCAGAACGCGTACTCGCTCTACGGCCAGGACGACGGCCTGCTCAACGCCTACGGCCTGCCGATCAAGCCCAACGGTGGCATCGACGGCACCCACTGGTTCGGCATCGAGCCGCGCCTGGGCCGCGACGTGCTGGCGCTGCTGATCTACGGCATCCGTACCTCGCTGGGCGTCGCGGTGTGCGTGACGATCCTCTCGGTGGTCCTCGGCGTCGTGGTCGGCCTGGTGCAGGGCTACATCGGCGGGCGCACGGACTACTTCGTCGGCCGGGCCTCCGACTTGATGATGTCCTTCCCGCAGCAGCTGTTCTTCATCGCCTTCACGCCGGTGATCCTCTCGCTGTTCGTCAAGCCGGGTGCCGGCGAGCCCACCTACCTGCGGTTCACCGCGCTGGTGCTGGTGCAGTTCATCCTGGGGTGGATGTCGCTCGGCCGCCTGGTGCGGGCACAGGTGCTGTCGCTCCGGGAACGCGAGTACATCGAGGCGGCCAAGCTCTCCGGAGCGTCCAGCGGCCGCATCATCCGCAAGGAGCTGCTGCCCAACCTGTGGACCACGATCCTCGTGCAGTCCACCCTGCTGGTGCCGGTCAACGTGACGGCCGAAGCGGGTCTGTCCTTCCTCGGCGTCGGCATGCAGCAGCCGACCCCGGACTGGGGACTGATGTTCCAGGACGCGGCCGCGAACTACCAGTCCGACCTCACCTACATGTTCTTCCCCGGCATCGCGATGGTCATCTTCGTCGTCGCCTTCAACCTGCTCGGGGACTCAATCCGGGACGCTCTCGATCCCAAGACCATCCGCTGATGAGTGTCCACGTCGTCTCGCCGGTCCCGGGGAGCGGCAAGGCCAGTTCGATGACAGGCAGGAATAGATGAAGAAGCGTAGGGCGTATAGCGCCGCAGCTGTGCTGTCGGTGGGGGCTCTGGCCCTGAGCGCATGCAGTAGCGGCAACGGCGGGGGCGGGTCCGACAACCCGAGCAGCGGCAGCTCGACCGCCGCCACCACTGCGAAGGTGCAGGCCATCACGGTGGGCACCGCGGCCGACTCGGTCGGCCCGGCGCCGGCCGTCGCGGGGGCGAAGAAGGGCGGCACCGCGATCGACCTGGAGCCGGCCGGCATCAACCACCTGGACCCGGCCGAGGCGTACGTCAACCAGGAGCAGGTCATCGGGCAGCTCTTCAGCCGCCAGCTGACCAACTACAAGATCGACCCGACGACCGGCAAGACGGTCCTCGTGGGCGACCTCGCCACCGACACCGGCACCTCCTCGGACGGCGGCAAGACCTGGACGTTCCACCTCAAGGACGGCCTGAAGTGGCAGGACGGCACGCCGATCACCTCTGACCAGGTGAAGTACGGCATCGAGCGGCTGTTCTCCAGCTTCGAGACCGCCGGCCCGCAGTACATCCAGCAGTGGCTGACCGGCTCGACGGACTTCCGCAAGGTCTACGGCGGCCCGCAGGGCGGCAAGTCGCTGCCGGACTCGGTGCTGGCCACCCCGGACGACAAGACCATCGTCTTCCACTTCAAGGCGCCGCACGCCGACGCCCCGTACGCGATGGCGCTCTCCGGCTCCGGCCCGATCCTGAAGGCCAAGGACACCGGCCCGAAGTACGACACCGCGCCGTTCTCCGACGGCCCGTACGTGGTCAGCAGCTACAAGCCGGGCAAGGCCCTGGAGCTGACCCGCAACAAGTACTGGGACCCGAAGACCGACCCGATCCGCGGTGCGTTCCCCGACAAGTGGGACATCCAGCTCGGTGTCGAGCAGCCCGGCCTGACCCAGCGCCTGGAGCAGCAGAGCGGCAGCGACAAGAACGCCGTCTCGCTGGTCCAGTCCGCCGACCCGACGCAGATGTCGGTGCTCGCCGGCTCGCAGTACAAGTCGCGGCTGGAGAGCAACTACCAGCCGTTCGTGGACGTGTTCAACATCAACGTCTCGCGGATCACGAACGTGAAGGTCCGCCAGGCGATCATCTACGCGTTCCCGATGCAGCAGGTGCAGACCGCGCTCGGTGGCCCGCAGCAGGGTGAGCTCGGCACCAACCTGATCGGCCCGACGGTCTCCGGCTTCAAGGCGTCCGACCCGTACGGCAAGCTGACCAAGCCGCTCGGCGACCCCGAGAAGGCCAAGGAGCTGCTCAAGGAGGCGGGCGTCAAGGACCTGCACCTGTCCTTCGCGTACTCCAACTCCGGTCAGCGCTGGGCGAACGTCGCCACCACGCTGAAGAACTCCTTCGCCAAGGCCGGCATCACGCTGGACGCCAAGGCCATCGACCCGACCGCGTACTACACGCTGATCGGCAAGAAGGACAACCCGTACGACCTGTACCGCACCGGCTGGGGCAGCGACTGGCCGAACGCCTCCACCGTCATCCCGCCGACCCAGGACGGCCGGCTGATCGCGGACGACGACCCGAACTACTCGCACCTGAACGACCCGAAGGTCAACAGCGAGATCGACCGGATCAGCAAGATCACGGACCTCAACCAGCAGGCCGCCGAGTGGCAGACGCTGGCTGAGACGATCATGAAGACCGACGCGCCGGAGATCCCGTACCTGTACGACAAGTACTACAACATCTACGGCGAGGGCCTCGGCGGCGTCAGCTACAACTCCGCCTACGGCACGATCAACCCGAACACCATCTACGTGAAGTAGTCGGCACCACCGGCGTCGGCCCCGCGGCACCATCGCGGGGCCGGCGCCACCGGCGCGAGCCGAAAGCTCCACCCGATCCCTCCCGCTCTCGACCGGCGCCGCCACCCGCGGCCCCCCTACGGAAGAGCCCGACCCCATGCTCCGTTTCCTCACCCGCCGGGTGCTAGGCGCCGCAGTCATCCTCGTACTGATCAGCCTGGTGACATACCTGCTGTTCTTCGCCCTGCCGAGCGACCCGGCACTGCTGTCCTGCGGCAAGAACTGCACGCCGTCGAACATCCGCCAGATCCACAAGAACCTCGGTCTCGACAAGCCGGTCATCGTCCAGTGGTGGAACTACCTGATCGGCATCTTCGGCGGCCGTCACCTGCCGATGGGCAACTGCCCGGCACCGTGTTTCGGGCTCTCCTTCAACAACCAGACCCCGGTCTGGTCGCTGCTGAAGGACCGCTACCCCACCACCCTGTCGCTGGCCATCGGCGGCTCCTTCACCTTCCTCGTGGTCGGCGTCGGCCTCGGTCTGATCTCCGCTTGGAAGCAGGGCTCGATCTTCGACCGCGCCGCCAGCTCGGTGTCCCTGCTGGGCCAGTCGGTGCAGATCTTCTTCATCGGCCCGCTCGCCATCTACGCGTTCTCCTACAAGCTGGGCTGGCTCAACCGCGGTGGTGACCCGAGCTGGACCAGCAACCCGGGTGCCTCCTTCTCCGGCATGGTGCTGCCGTGCCTGGTGATGTCGGTCATCTTCTGGTCCAACTACAGCCGCCAGACCCGCTCCCTGATGGTCGAGCAGCTGTCCGAGGAACACGTACGGACCGCCCGGGCCAAGGGCATGGGCGCCCGCTACGTCTTCCTGCGGTACGCGCTGCGCGGCGCCATGGGCCCGATCATCACGATCTTCGGCATCGACCTCGGGTCGGTCTTCGGCGGTGCGATCATCACCGAAGCCACCTTCGGCCTGCACGGCCTGGGCAACCTCGCCGTCTCGGCCGTCACCCAGCAGGACCTGCCGCTGGAGATGGGCGTGATGCTGATCGGCGCCACCTCCATCGTCGTCTTCAACATCATCGTCGACGCCTGCTACGCCCTCATCGACCCACGGATTCGGCTCGCATGAACCCGGCGCACCCCCTACCGCACCAGGCTCCGGACCCGAGGAGAGCCCCGAAGTGACCACAGTGACCAAGCCGGACCCCGCACCCGAACCCAAGGGTTCGCTGAGCACCGACCCGTTCCTCTCCGTCCGCGACCTCTACGTGCGGTTCGCGACCGAGGACGGCACCGTCAAGGCCGTCGACGGGCTGTCGTTCGACCTCGAACGCGGAGAGACGCTCGGTATCGTCGGCGAGTCCGGGTCGGGCAAGTCGGTGACGAACCTGGCCATCCTCGGGCTGCACAACCCGCGCAACACCACCATCAGCGGCGAGATCACGCTCGACGGCCAGGAGCTGACCGGGGCGAGCAACCGCACCCTGGAGCGGCTGCGCGGCAACAAGATGTCGATGATCTTCCAGGACTCGCTCACCGCGCTGTCGCCCTACTACACGGTGGGGCGGCAGATCGCCGAGCCGTTCATGAAGCACACCGGCGCCTCCAAGCGGGAGGGCCGGAACCGGGCGATCGAGATGCTCGCCAGGGTCGGCATCCCGCAGCCGCAGACCCGGGTGGACGACTTCCCGCACCAGTTCTCCGGCGGTATGCGGCAGCGCGCGATGATCGCGCTGGCGCTGGTCTGCGACCCGGAGCTGGTGATCGCGGACGAGCCCACCACGGCGCTCGACGTCACCGTGCAGGCCCAGATCCTCGACCTGCTCAAGGACCTCCAGCAGGAGACCGGCACCGCGATCATCCTGATCACCCACGACCTGGGGGTCATCGCGAACACCGCGGACAACGTGGTCGTGATGTACGCGGGCCGGGCGGTGGAGCGCGGCACCACCCGGGAGATCCTGAAGTCCCCTGAGCACCCGTACGCATGGGGCCTGCTGGGCTCCATCCCGCGGCTGAGCGCCTCGGTGGACGTGCCGCTGGCACCGATCCCGGGGACCCCGCCGAGCCTGCTGAACCCGCCGTCGGGCTGCCCGTTCCATCCCCGGTGCGCCTTCGCCGAGGCGGTCGGCGGCGACCGGTGCAGCACGGAGCGGCCGCAGCTGCCGGACGGACGGGGCTCCGCGTGCCACCTGACCGCAGAGCAGAAGCGTGACATCTTCATCGAGCAGATCCAGCCGCGGCTGCGCTGACCGGGAGTCGAGGAACCAGCAATGAGTGAACAGCAGAAGCCGAGCCTGGAGAAGGGCGCTACGGCCGACGCGGCTGCGGTGACGGAGGAAGCCGGCGCGGCGCCGGAGACGGCCGTGCCGGTCAAGCGCCCGGAACCGGGCGAGCGGCTGCTGGACGTCACCGGCATGCGCAAGTACTTCCCGATCCACGGCGGCTTCGTGTTCCAGCGCCGGGTCGGGGACGTCCGGGCGGTCGACGGTGTCGACTTCCACATCGACAAGGGCGAAGCGCTCGGCATGGTCGGTGAGTCCGGCTGCGGCAAGTCCACGACCGGACGACTGGTCACCCGTCTGCTGGAGCCGACGGCAGGCCGGGTCGAGTACGCCGGGCAGGACATCACGCACGCCTCCCGCAAGCAGCTGGCGCCGATCAGGTCCGAGATCCAGATGATCTTCCAGGACCCGTACGCCTCGCTCAACCCGCGGCAGACGGTCGGCAACATCATCTCCGCGCCGATGGAGATCAACGGGATCAACCCGGCCGGCGGCCGGGAGAAGCGGGTCCGCGAGCTGCTGGAGACCGTCGGTCTCAACCCCGAGCACTACAACCGCTTCCCGCACGAGTTCTCCGGCGGCCAGCGACAGCGCATCGGGGTGGCCCGCGCCCTGTCGGTGAACCCGAAGCTGATCGTGGCCGACGAGCCGGTCTCCGCGCTGGACGTCTCCATCCAGGCGCAGGTGGTGAACCTGCTGCAGAAGGTGCAGAAGGAACTCGGCATCGCGTTCCTGTTCATCGCGCACGACCTGGCGATCGTGCGGCACTTCTCGCAGCGCATCGCGGTGATGTACCTGGGCAAGATCGTGGAGATCGGCGACCGCGACTCGATCTACACCAAGCCGCGCCACCCGTACACCCACGCGCTGCTCTCCGCGGCGCCGGAGGCGGACCCGGACGACAAGGGCCGCGAGCGCATCCGGCTGGCCGGCGACGTGCCCTCGCCGATCAACCCGCCGTCCGGCTGCCGGTTCCGCACCCGCTGCTGGAAGGCGCAGGACGTCTGCGCCGAGCAGGAGCCGCCGCTGGTGCAGCTCGGCGACAGCGTGGACGGCCACATGACCGCCTGCCACTTCCCCGAGGAACCGACGGTCACGGCGCGCGAGGAGGACATAGTGCTCGACCCCGCGCTCGCCGCTGCCGAGGAGTCGAACGCGGTGGCCTCCGCGTCGGAGGAGTCCGCCTGACCCTGACCGCCCGACTCCTGAGCGCCTGACCGTGGCCACGGCCACCGCGGGCCCGTGCGGTGCCGAACGCCAGGGCCGTGTCCCGACTCCCTGCGGGGAATCCCGGACAC